>NZ_JBFRSX010000073.1:0-47065 GCF_041473835.1 Vibrio sp. 10N.222.55.A1
GAGCTTAGAGCTTAGAGCTAAAGCCTAATACCAAGAGCTGTTAAGCTTTGTTTTGCTCAGCTTTACATACAGCCGCAGTGAACACTACGTCAGTTGAGCTGTTAAGCGCTGTTTCAGCAGAATCTTGAATCACACCAATGATGAAACCAACCGCTACAACCTGCATCGCTACATCGTTTGAGATACCGAATAGGCCACAAGCTAGAGGAATCAGTAGCAGTGAACCACCGGCAACGCCTGATGCGCCACATGCAGAAATTGCAGCAACAAGGCTTAGTAGAATCGCAGTGAAGATATCAATCTCAATACCCATTGTGTGTACAGCTGCAAGCGTTAACACAGTAATGGTGATTGCAGCACCTGCCATGTTGATGGTTGCGCCTAGAGGGATTGATACAGAGTAAGTGTCTTCATCTAGCTCTAGCTTCTTACAAAGGTTCATGTTCACTGGGATGTTTGCAGCGCTTGAACGAGTGAAGAATGCCGTTACACCAGACTCACGAATACATTGCAGTACAAGTGGGTATGGGTTCTGTTTTGTCTTTACAAAGACAAGCAGTGGGTTAACGACAAGAGCAATGATAAGCATTGAGCTTAGTAGAACCGCTAGCAGTTGACCGTAGCTTGCTAGTGCATCGAAGCCCGTTGTTGCGAATGTAGCCGAAACAAGACCGAAGATACCGAATGGCGCAAGACGAATAATGAAGCGAACAATGTGTGAAACACTGTGGCTAAGGTCTTCGAAAACCGCTTTGGTTGTTGCAGATGCGTGGTGCAGTGCAAGACCAAGACCGATTGCCCAAGCAAGAATACCGATGTAGTTCGCGTTCATTAGTGCGCTAACTGGGTTATCTACAAGCTTGAATAGAAGCGTATGAAGAACTTCTGCAATACCTTGAGGAGGGTTAGCACCTTCAGCGCCAGCAACCAGTGTCAAAGTGGTTGGGAACATGAAGCTCAGTACTACAGCAGTCAGTGCTGCAGAGAACGTACCAATCAGGTAAAGCACAATGATTGGACGCATATGAGTATGCTGACCTTTCTTTTGGTTTGCGATAGAAGCTGCAACAAGAATGAATACTAAAATTGGGGCAACAGCTTTCAGAGCACCAACAAACAGACTACCTAATAGGCCTGCATCTTGAGCTGCTGAAGGAGAAACCATGGCGAGAACGACACCGAAAACAATACCAGCAAGGATCTGTAGAACGAGATTTCCACGAGCGATGCGGGCGAGCATGTTGTGATTTTGCATAAAATACCTGCAATTGTTAATTTATTATAGTGATGTATTTTTTTATAAAGTTGTACCAAATCCAACTATACACTAGTGGAATGGGCGGTCATATTAGCGGGATCTAAGAGGGTGTCTAGGAATAGTTTACTTTTAGGGTGATTGTTTGCGCTACGTGGTGTTTTTAGAGCTAAATGTTAATCAAATGTGTTTTGATTGAGCTATAAATCTACAAAATGACATTTAATAGACTCAATATACTGTAAATTTGGAAATGTAAACGACTATTGGTAAGAACATTGTGTGCATAAATAGTCACACTAAGACCAAATTGAAACAAAAAGCCCCACGTGTTTAACACTAAGGGGCTAAGCTTGTCTCAAATACAACTTATAGTCGTTAACTTAAAGGTTTAGTCAGAAGCTTTTTTAAGATTTCGACTTTCTGATTGAACGGTTTTGTACATCTTCGAAAGCTGCTTACTGTTAGCACGTTGCTCTGCCAATGAGGCACCATTTCTGGCTTGCTCTCGCAATAGCTTTTGATAGTTATTAAATCGTCTTTCAGACAACTCTCCACTCTCAATGGCTTTGCGTATTTTGCATCCAGGCTCTGATTCATGATGGCAATCAGAGAAACGACAGTGCATAGCTAACTCTTCGACATCAGAAAAGGTTTCGCTTACCCCTTCGGCGCAGTCTGCAAGTTGCAACTCTCGCATTCCTGGCGTATCAAGCAGTAAGCCGCCCGATGTCAGTAAATGCAGTGAGCGTGACGTCGTTGTGTGTCGACCTTTGCTGTCGTCTTCACGAATGCCACCCGTGGCCTGCTGAGTCTCCCCAAGCAGCGAGTTGACCAGCGTAGATTTCCCAACACCAGACGACCCCATCAAAGCCACCGTTTTGCCCGTTTTACACCAAGGCGACAATACTTGAGTAGAGTCTTGGTCTAGGCTATTAACGGCTTCGATCATCAGCATTGGGTCTAGGCTTTGTACTTGCTGTACTTTGTCTTGGTAGTCGTCACACAAGTCTTTCTTGGTGAGTACGATAACGGCTTCAACTTGCGCTTCATTAGCGAGAGCGAGATAACGCTCGATGCGGCTTAGGTTAAAGTCGTTATTTAACGAAACCACGATAAAAACCGTGTCGATATTGGCTGAAATATATTGTTCAGCTACGCGACTGCCAGCAGCTTTACGGCGGAAGAGCGATTGACGGTCTAGTAAGCGGTCGAATTGCAGATCAGAGTTCAAAATCACCCAGTCGCCAACGGTCATTGCTGGTTGGTTTTGGTGGATGGGTAGAACAATTTCACCTTGCTCTGACGCTAATGTATAGCCACTACGGTGATGTGCGACGATACGAGCAATGACGGAGTGGTCATAGTCTTCGAGTGTCAGTTGTTGTTGGAATACAGGTTGCCATCCAAGTTGTTGAAGTGACATTGGATGAGAAAATGCGTTTTGTGAATTCATGTCTATTTACCCAGACGTGCGAGCTTTCTTTTCTTATGAGAGCATTAACGTCTTGTAAGATCTCAGGTTGTCGATGAGATCGAAAAGCGTTGGTCAGTTCAAAAAGCGTCGAGACGTCAAAAATGTTTGAGCTTGGGTCGAATTCAAAATCGATAGGACCCCGGATTTGAGTCATGCTTTACAGGCATGCAGATATTGATCACTTACGATCAACAGTAAACCGGGTAAAAGTGTGCGGTAGCCAGCTGATGGCTTAATGTTGGTAGTTCGAGATTAAAGTTTGATTAACCAAACAAATTAACGCGTTACTTTTACTGCCAGTTTTAGTGTTTTCATTACAATCATCTTCTATTCTCCTTGGTTTATTAATGTGTTCAGGCTTTGAATAAAAAGCGCGCTCAGTTTAACAAAAAGCCACGATGGCGAGAAGTCATCGTGGCTTAAATTATTTTATCAATTGTGAATACGATTAATGATGGTCGTGGTTCATCTTTTTCATGCCGCTCATCACTTTCTTCACTGGTGCGTCGAAGGTTTGCGTTTCACCGTTAGCGAAAGTCAGAGTCATCTCGATTTGCTCACCTTCTTTTAGGCTACTTTTTAGGTCGAACAACATGATGTGTAGGCTACCAGGTTTAAGTACCGCTTCACCGTTTGCAGGGATGGTG
Source organism: Vibrio sp. 10N.222.55.A1 (assembly GCF_041473835.1). Lineage (NCBI taxonomy): Bacteria > Pseudomonadati > Pseudomonadota > Gammaproteobacteria > Vibrionales > Vibrionaceae > Vibrio > Vibrio sp. 10N.222.55.A1. The sequence goes on from NZ_JBFRSX010000073.1 coordinate 3,380, forward strand.
ATCTCTTGAACTTGGCGCATTTTCATAACATCGCCATCCATGATTACATCATGAAGTTCTACTTTACCTGCTGCAGGTGTTGTTGCAGAAACAATAGCGCGATCTTTATCGCTGTGGTTCATCAGAGTCGTGAACACCGCGCTGTTCACTGCTGAAGGCGGGGTTGCACGAGCGTACGCGTCATGAACCATAATATCGCTACTAGCCTGAGCAAAAGGGGTGAGCAATAAGCCTGCTAGAGCAAGTGCTTTTAACTTCATGTTGTTGTCCTTAATTTTTATGTTTTTGGTCTGGGACCTGACTTTTTTTGAACTTTATTGAGTAAGTTCTTTGTTTTTACGTTTTACTGCGTCAGCTTGTTGATAGCCTCAACAATTGGCGCTGGCGTCAACGTGTGCGGTACTTTGGTAATCAAGGTACCGTCGGGCTTTAAAAAATAAAAATATGAGCTGTGGTCTAGGGTGTATTCCAACTCTGAACCTTCCAGCTTGGTCTTTCTGAAAATAACACCGTAGTTGTGTGCAAGCGTGGTTGTCACATCCAAAGGACCACTTAATCCTTCCATCATTGGGTGGAAGTATTGTGCGTATTCGTATGAGGCTTCTGCTGCATCACGCTCAGGGTCGAGAGAGACAAACATCGGGCGAATCTTGGCTTTTGCTTCATCAGAGACTTGGTTAAGTGCTCCGGCCAACATAGCCAAAGAAGTGGGGCACACATCTGGGCAGCGTGTGAAACCGAAGTAAACGATACGAATTCTGTCATCGGTTTGGTCAAAGATTTCCGTTGGTTGGTTGTCTTTGCCGAAAAGAGTCGTTGCGGAGAACTCTTGTTTTGCAGCGTGTTGTTCTTGAACTTCGTTTTGCCCATCAAGATAGCTTTTGACACCAAAGCCAAGTACAAAAGCGACAACCAATGCTAACGACCAATTTCTACTCATCTTGCCATCCTTATTGCAGGGTTTACAGTATCGACACCATCAGTGAGTTCACCGATCCATGTCATTTTATCTAAAGTACATACAGGTAAAATCACATCACCTTCATAGGTATTGTTGCCAATGCTCTTTAATTGAAAACGCGCTGATCCCATTTCCATTTCTAAACCTGTGAGCGATAACACCAGTGTCTCAGATGCAGCACCTTCCCAAACTACCTTTATCTTTGTGGGTAGAAGAGGTTGCGCGGTTTCTCGGTCAAGCGACATTGAAATGGATTCCTGCTCACACGATGTGGTTGAAAGCATGCAGTAATCATCCAAGCTGACGTCGGCAGTTGAGTGCTCCATCGCTGATTTAAATTGCTGAATTGCTTGCGGCCCATAAAAGCCTGCCACGAGAGCGATCCCAACAGCAGCAACCTTTAATGCAGAGTGCATGTCGTGTTCTCATTTAATTTTATAAGAGCGGCGATGTTATCACACCCCTCAATACGTGCTTGTATCAAAAAGCAATTTTGTGCGTATGGTAGAACTAAAAAAGCGAAGCCATTGGCTTCGCTTTTGTCTGTTTAATAGATATGTGAGCTTAGTATTTCTAAGCATTATCCGTTCTAAACGCTTTCCAGAAGCTGGCTGAATGATTAGTCAGCATTACGCTCTGCAAACTTCTCTAGTCCTAGAACCAATGCAATCGCAACAAACATCATCACAATAGCCATTACCAGCTGAGAAGGCTGAGAAGTTACGGCTTCAAAATCAAACGGTGACAGGTTTTCTTGAATCAGAGGAACTTGTTCACCTTTTGAGTTTGTGCGCCAGCTGATGGTCTCTTTCCAAGGCCAGATCTTAGGCAGCGTACCGATCATCAAACCGGTTAAGAATACCAATGTGAAGTCGCGGAATGAACGCAATAGCCAAGACAGTACATGTGAGAAAGTCAGCAGTCCGATCACACAGCCCGCAAGGAATAGCGCAAGTACATCGACTTGAAATGATTTAACGGCGCCAAGCACGGGGCCATACATGCCAATCAGGAGCAGAATAAAGCTGCCTGAAATACCGGGTAAAATCATCGCGCAGATAGCAATCGCACCCGCAATCAATACGTTGATGCTGGTTGGTTCCATTTGCAGCGGTTTAAGCACGGTAATGCTATAAGCGAAAGCAACGCCAAGCAGCAAAAACACGAAGCGAATCATATCGCGTTTCTCTACTTGCTTAAGAATATGGAAAACCGAGACCAAGATCAGGCCGAAGAAGAAAGACCACAGTGGAACAGGGTGGGTGACTAATAACCAAGAAATCAATTTTGCGAATGTCGCAATGCTCGTGAATACGCCCGCGAACAGTGAAATTAGGAAGAAACCATTGATGTGATTAAACGCGGCTTTGAAGCCTTCGCGTTTCCATAAGCCAAGTACGCTAGGGTTAATTCTGCGAATGCTTTCTAGCAGCGTATCGTAGATACCAGTGATGAATGCGATGGTTCCGCCCGACACGCCAGGAACAACGTCTGCTGCGCCCATAGCCATGCCTTTGAAAAAAGTACTTAAGTAGTTCATTGCTTCATAGAGTTGAGGATGATTTTGTGCAGTATACAAACTTTAGTGTAAAAAAAGTATGGATATGCTTTTGGGGAAAGGCTTTTATTACTCTATTAATTGTAACGTAATAAGTTGAAGTGAATATTTGCCTAACATTTAATATAACAACCACTTAGTGATTTGTCATTAAGAGCAGCGATGAAACTGATCTCTTATCGATATTGCATCTTGGTTGCATTATGCAAATGCACTTTGCAATTCGCATGACAAATTCATGGTTTTTATGCGATGCAGGGCTTATAAAACGTCGAATAAAAGTTGGCACGCTAACTGCATTATATACATTGACCCTTCTTAAGCCGAGGGTCACCTAGCCAACTGACGTTGTTAGTGAACTTATGATTTGTTCACAAATATATAGAGCCAATCGCGATTATTGCGGTTGGCTATTTTTTTGCTTGTCATTTGGTGATTGTCTTTTTTCATTTCCCGTTCCTACACTTTTAGGCTCTAAACTTCAGATGAAAAAAAGCCAGCCACCATAGGTGACTAGCTTAAACTTTTCTCGAATCTCGAATCTCGAATCTCGAATCCGTTTTAGTACCCCATCAACTGCAGCAAGTTCTCCGCTGTGCTGATTGCTTCTTTACGGTTAGCAATATTGAGCTTTTGGTAAAGGTTACGGATGTGAGTCTTGATTGTGGTACCCGCTACATCGAGTTCTTGAGCGATCTGCTCATTACTGAATCCTGAGTAGATCAGACCAAGTACTTGCCATTCACGCTGGGTGAGTGGGCTAGTACGCACAAGCTCAGGAATGTTCGGGTGATTAACCAAGTTCTCAACAAAGTCTTCATCGAAGTGAACCGAGCGGCTGCGTTGGGTCGCGGAAATATCTTTCATGATTTGTTGTGCGCGGTGACGTTCTAAATCACCTAAGCCTGGCTTGTTGCTCAACTTATCCAAGATATGCCCGATAGTCCCACCGTCTACCAAGAAGTTACCGACCATACCGGTTTGGTTAGTCATATGAAGCGCTTCTTCGAGTAGTATTCGTGCGCTGTCTTCATCGTTAATTTGTGTACGTAACACGGCTTCAACGATCAAGTTGCGGTTGGTGTCTGTAATCAGGTGCGAACGCTGGGCTTCACTCTTAAGGAAGGTCAGCGCTTCTTCTGCGTCTTCATACTGCTCAAGGATGATGTGAGCACGAACGATGTTTCGCCACTGAAGTTGGCAGAAGTGGTTACTTGCCGATTCAGGTCGAACAGCCACACTCAGCCAATCACGGATAGCTTCTTTATCGCCTTTTACTTGCCAGAACAGAATCAAAGAAAGAGAAGCATTTGCCGTCCAATCTACGTGGTAAGTCGATTGACGCAATAGGTGCTGAATCTGGTCGATAAATTTCGACGCTTTATCAATCTCACCACGGCTCAATGAAATACGAGCCAACATAGAATAGCTGTGCAGGTGTTTACTCGGAGAGTGGTGACCAAGGATATCTAAGCCTTTGTAGCAACACTCTTCCGCTTCATCTAGTCGGTTCCAACACCAGAAGATCTGAGCGCGAACACGCAGCAAGAATTCGTGCAGAGGTACGTATTGCAGCTGATGTTCTTCAATCAATTTGAATGCACTGTCTTGTAGCTCAAATGCAGCTTGAACATAACCTTGAGCAATCAAGATTTCGCTTTGTTGCAGAATCGCCCACAGGGCCTGATGGTAAACCTGATACTGACGTGCCAGTTTTTCTGTTTGTTGCATCATCGGTAGCGCACGGCTTAGGTTACCCATTACGTGATTCACTTCGCCCACAACCGAGGTTGCGACAATGCGGCTACGATAAACGGTGGTGTTCAACTGACTCAACGAAAGCTCAGCCAATTCCAATGCTTTCTCAGGCTCATTGCTGTTGATGGCAACTTGTGCGCGTAAGGCGTTGTATTGGCCTTGCTGCTGAGTATCGAGTTCAATGTTTCGCGCTTGATATTGAGTCTCAGCCTCTTCCAACAAAGTACCCACTTGGTCATAACGGTGCTGACTTTGTGCAAGCCAAGCACGCAACATCGAAAGCTTTGGCTCACTGTAAAGTTGGTCGGTAGTCAGTTGCTTGATCGCCATCTCTAGTGACGACAGCTCACCTTGGTTGAACATCGGCCAACCGTGCTCAGTCAGGATTTGAATGATCAGTTCTGGATCTTCAGCGCGCTGTGCGTGACGTAGTGCTTGGTGTGGTGTGTTTTGCTTGATCCACGCTTTTGCAGCACTTCGATGCAGTTCAGCTTCTTGCTGAGGAATTCGAGCTTGGCGCTCGTGGGCGAGGAACTCACCAAATAGATTATGGAAGCGGTACCAGTTTTTCTCGCCCTCAAGAGGGTAGATGAACAAACCAAATCGGTTAAGTGATTCGATCATACCGAGCGCGTCTTCACGTTGTGTTAGTGCGCAAACAAGCTCGTCGTTGAAGTGATCAAGCACTGAACACTGCATCAAGAACTGTCGGGTTTCTTTGTCTAGCAGGTCGAATACTTCTTCAACCAAGTAGTCCCAAAGATGGGCGTGGTTAAAGTGAGAGAACGACTCCGCGGACTGTGCAAGAGTGCGTTTTTGGTGTTGTGCTTGTAGCGCGATAAGTTGCAGTGCAGAAGGCCAACCTTCTACATAACTACAAATGCTATCTGCCGTGGTGTCATCAATGCCGTCGGCTACGCGTTGGTTGAAAAAGCGTGTGGTTTCTTCGGTATCAAACGCCAACGAGTCATTACCTAATTCGATCATTAAGTCACGAACGCGCAGGTTTGCTGTACCAAGTGGTGGCGTACCACGACTGGTGACAACCAACGTTAGGTTATCGGGCATGTGTTTGAGGAAGAAGCGCATGGCTTCGTGGATGTCGTCATTGTTGACCAAGTGATAGTCATCCAACACCAGAAAGCACTCGTGATGGAATTCCGACATCTCGGCAAATACTTCACTTAATAAAGAATGCAGCGATGAAAACTGTCGCTTTTCTGCCAGTTTTTGGGCATTCGGACAGGCATTTTGAGTCGCTTTATTAAGTGATTGAAGTAGGTAGTTGATAAAGCGGAAGGCATCATTGTCGCTATCATCAATGCTGTACCAACCCACATTAGGTTTATCTACCAACCATTGTGCAGCCATGGTGGTTTTGCCGTAGCCCGCTGGAGAGCGGAACAACACAAGCTTATAGCAATCTGCATTGTGAAGCAGATCGAGAACCCTAGGTCGTAGGATTGCATTATGTAAGCGGCCGGGACGAGTCAGTTTCGAAGGGATCCACATATCGAAGTTTTACACCTATTCCGTGGCTATGTTCTGGAATATCCCAATCTATCGTTGAGTGCACTCCAATGACATGAGCCTAATTACTTAAGTCTTTACTCATATTACGTGAAGCCAAACGTTACCGACTACGATCCTCCTCAGAAACCTTGCACTCCTGCATGTTTTTGGGTGTCTACGCCCTTTATTTGAGACTTTGCTCACGTTGCGGGTTGGTTTGTGAATGTGACTTCGTTCATCCCTACACGGGAATCAATGCAAAAGATGAGAGTTGGAAATTATTTTCGTGATCTGAAACTCAGATTTGGCAATGACTTTAAATGGGTTAAATAAAAGTCACATCAATTGAAGTTAAGTTATCGAACGGGAGCTTGTGATCTTAGTCACTCCAAGTTTTTGTTCGCAGTCAGAACATGAGAGTCAGATCACTAACCCTAAGTCGGTACGCCCCCTACGCCCTCCCATCTACTCCTAGTCAGTTGCATTAGCGGGAGGATGTTTAGTTTATGGTGACCATGCACGATATGTCACAGATGAATTAGAACTATTAAAAGCGAGATTTCTGAAATGAAACCAACTCAGCAAAAAACTTTCGATAAAGTGTCATTCCAAGAGAGTGTTAAGAAACATTTATCTGCAACCTACGCAACAACGATTGAAAACGCAGATAGCCGCGCATGGTACCTAGCAATGGGGCGTGCGCTAGCAGAACTCACAACATTTGATCTGTTAGAAACTGAAAATGACGAAAAAATTAAGAACGCGAAGAGCGTTAACTACCTATCACTTGAGTTTTTGATTGGCCGTCTAACAGGTAACAACCTGATCAGCATGGGTCTATACGAACAGATCACTCATGCAATGGAAGAGCTAGGTCAAAACCTAACTGACCTTCTAGAAGAAGAACGTGACCCATCACTAGGTAATGGTGGTCTTGGTCGTCTAGCTGCTTGTTTCATGGATTCTTGTGCCGCTCAAGAATACCCAACAGTAGGCTACGGTCTTCACTACGAATACGGTCTATTCAAACAGTCTTTCCAAGACGGTCGTCAGCAAGAAGCACCTGACGCATGGCGCGGTGTTGAAGGTTACCCATGGGAAGTGGCTCGTCCAGAACTAGCACAACACATTGGTTTTTACGGTCATGTAGAAGTTGAATTCATCGACGGTAAAGAAGTACGTACTTGGGTTCCAGGTATGGAAGTGAAAGCAATGCCTTGGGATCTACCTATCGTAGGTTACGAGTCAAACACGGTTTACCCATTGCGTCTTTGGGAATGTCAGGCAATTGCACCATTCTCACTAGCAAGCTTTAACAACGGTGACTACTTCGAAGCGCAACACTCGCTAATCGATGCAGGTAACATCACTAAAGTACTTTATCCGAACGACAACCACGAGAAAGGCAAGACTCTGCGCCTAATGCAGCAGTACTTCCACTCAGCAGCGTCTGTTCGCGATATTCTACGTCGTCACGAAGCAGCAGGTTTCTCTCTAGAAGATCTGCCTAAGCAAGAAACGATTCAGCTTAACGATACGCACCCAACGATTGCGATTCCTGAGCTAATGCGCATCTTGATTGACGAGAAAGGTCTATCTTGGGACCAAGCATGGGAAATCAGTGCTCATACGTTCGCATACACGAACCACACACTACTTCCTGAAGCACTAGAGACTTGGTCTGAATCACTGATCAACCGTCTTCTTCCACGTCACATGGAAATCATTTTTGAAATCAACCACCGCTTCATGCAAGAAGTTCGCAAGATGTGGCCTGGTGACGGTGAGAAGCAAGCGAAGCTTTCTATCATCCAAGAAGGTTTCCACCGCATGGTTCGCATGGCAAACCTATGTGTGATTGGTTCTTACAAAGTAAACGGTGTAGCTGCGCTTCACTCACAACTGGTTAAGAAAGACTTGTTCCCTGAGTTCAACGAAATCTTCCCAGGTAAACTGACTAACGTAACGAACGGCATCACGCCACGTCGTTGGTTGAAGTTCTGTAACCCAGGTCTATCTACGCTAATCACGGGTAAGATCGGCACTGAATGGCCAGCAAAACTTGAGCAGCTAGAAGGCATCGCTAAGTTTGCAACAGACGCGAAATTCCAAAAAGAATTCATGGCTGTTAAGAAAGAAAACAAACAGCGCCTAGCTGATTGGGTTCAAGAGAACATGGGTATCGAGCTAGATACTAACGCTATCTTTGACGTTCAAATCAAACGTCTTCACGAATACAAGCGTCAGCACCTAGATTTGCTACACATTCTATCTCTGTACCACCGTATTCTTAACGAACCTGGTTTCGAGTGTGAGCCACGCGTATGTTTCTTCGCAGCGAAAGCAGCACCGGGTTACCACCTAGCGAAAGAGATCATCTTCGCGGTTAACAAGATTGCAGAGAAGATCAACAACGACCCTCGCATCGGTAACAAACTGAAAGTGGTATTCATTCCTGACTACCGTGTAAGCATGGCTGAAATCATCATCCCTGCAGCAGACGTTTCTCAGCAAATCTCACTAGCGGGTAAAGAAGCATCTGGTACGGGCAACATGAAGATGGCTCTAAACGGCGCGCTAACTATCGGTACGATGGATGGTGCAAACGTTGAGATTCGTGAAGAAGTGGGTGATGAAAACATCTACATCTTCGGCCTAGACGTTGATGGTGTTCAAGCTCTGAAAGCTCAAGGCTACAACCCATACGACTACTACAATGCAGACCCACTACTGAAAGCATCTCTAGACCTACTGACTGGCGATGAGTTCACTCCAGGTCAACCAGGCCTTCTACGTGCAACGTTTGATAGCCTGCTAGACGGTGGTGACCCTTACCTATGTCTTGCTGACTTCGCATCTTACGTGAAAGCGCACGAAGACATGGGCACGCAATACAAAGACCAAGCAGGTTGGGCTAAGAAAGCAATTCTTAACACAGCATTGGTTGGTAAGTTCACATCAGACCGCTCTATCCGCGACTACGTGAACAACATCTGGAAACTTGAAGCGGTTAACCGTTAATACTTCCAAAGTAGCCAAGGCAGTTTCTGCCTTGGCTCAATTAGCTTGTGAGCAAACGAAAGGCTTAAAGGTTTCGTTTATAAACAAGCTGCTTACAAACCGATTGTCACAAGCTAATTGATTAGTAAAAATTAAATTAACAACCCTACAAAATAGAAAGCGTCAGAACGTTTTCGGAGAGAGCGATGAAAGAACAGACCGTATTAAAACAAGTCGCAGAAATGGCAAACATTGCCGACAGTTACGTTAGTGCGTGGGGCGATGAAGCACAAGTATCAGACGAGACGATCACGTCTCTATTGGCTTCGTTGGGCTACGATACAAGCAGCGATGATGCACTGCTTAAGTCAGCAGAAAGAAAACACAAAAAAGATGTACTAGACCCAGTTCTTGTCTTGCGTGACGGTGAGCCAGTAGAAGTGGCGCTTAATCTAGGTGTAAGTGCTCGTGAAAGTGAGTTCAGCTGGCGCTTAGAAACCGAGCAAGGAGAGGTACTTGAAGGCTATCTTCAATCTCAAGTCATTCGTGACGAGCGTGCCGAGGGTGGCCCTTTAGTGTTTGCATTGCCAAGTGATTTGGCATGGGGTTATCACAAGCTCATTGTGAGCCGTAAGCGCCGTAAGAAGCCTTACGAGATGACACTGATTATTACGCCAAAAGCGTGTTTCAAGCAGTCACCAATCGAGCAAGGCAAAAAGCTTTGGGGACCCAGTGTTCAACTTTATACCCTAAGAACTCAGCATAACTGGGGTATTGGTGATTTCGGAGACCTAAAACAGCTTGTTGCGGATATCGCTTCTCGTGGTGGTGACTTCGTTGGTCTAAACCCAATTCACTCATTGTTCCCTGCGAACCCTGAAGGTGCGAGCCCATATAGCCCATCTTCTCGTCGCTGGTTGAACATCTTATACATTGATGTGAGTTCAGTTCCTGAATTTGCACTAAGTGCAGAAGCACAACAAACAGTCGGCAGCGCAGAGTTCCAACAGCGTCTACAAAAAGCGCGTGAAGCACACTGGGTAAACTACACCGAAGTGTCTGAGCTTAAGATGAGCATCTTGCCTCTGCTATTCGCAGAATTTAAGACTCGTCATCTAGACAAAAACAGCGACCGTGCACAAGCGTTCTTAGCCTTCGTAGAAGAGGGTGGCGATAGCCTGATGCATCAAGCGGCGTTTGATGCTCTACATGGTGAACTGCATGCAGAAGATTCTGGCATGTGGGGATGGCCGGTATTCCCTGAGAAGTACCGTACATTCGACAGCCCAGCGACACAGAAATACATCAAAGAGAACTTAGAAAACGTTCATCTGTACATGTACCTGCAATGGCTAGCAGATTGCCAGATCAACGATGCACAGTCTCTTGCAGAAGAGAAGGGCATGGCTGTTGGCCTGTACCGTGACTTAGCGGTAGGTGTTGCAGATTCAGGCAGCGAGACTTGGGCTGACGAAGGCAACCTAGTGATGGATGCGAGCATTGGTGCTCCACCTGATATTCTTGGTCCTTTGGGTCAGAACTGGGGTCTACCTCCGTTAAACCCAGAAGTGCTTCAAGAAACAAGCTACGACGCTTACATCAAGCTACTTCGTGCGAACATGAAGCACTGTGGTGCACTGCGTATCGACCACGTTTTAGGTCTACTGCGCTTGTGGTGGATTCCAAAGGGTGAGAACGCAACTAAGGGCGCGTACATCTACTACCCAGTACAAGATATGCTGTCTATTCTGGCGCTTGAATCTCACCGTTACCAATGTAGCGTTATCGGTGAAGATTTAGGAACGGTACCGGATCAGATTGTCGACATCCTTGCAGATGCTGGCGTGCACTCTTACAAAGTGTTCTTCTTCGAAACATCAGAAGATGACGGTGGTTTCATCTCACCAAAACACTACGCATCACAATCGATGGCGGCACTGTGTACTCACGATATGCCAACGCTTCGTGGCTTCTGGCACTGTGATGACCTGAAAATGGGCCAAGAGATTGGCTTATATCCAGATGCAGAACAATTAGAAACCTTGTTCGATGACCGCCTAGAGTGCAAGCAAGGTATCTTAGATTCAGTAGCATGGCATGGTTTCCTACCAGAAGGTGTGGGCCGCGATGCGAGCCAAGTACCGATGGACTCTTACCTTGCTGAGGCACTTCAACTGCACGTAGCGGCTGGTGGTTCAACACTACTGAGCGTTCAGCTAGAAGATTGGCTAGAGATGGACAAGCCAGTAAACATTCCTGGCACGGTTGATGAATACCCTAACTGGCGTCGTAAACTATCAATGAACTTGGACGAAATATTTGCTCACGAAGGCGTTAATCGTATCGCTTCTAAGCTGACTGACGTTCGAGAAAAAGCCGCTAAGTAATGACGTGAGTGACTTGAAATTAGGTGGTTTTTTGCTTACGCCGTACGAAACTACAACCTCGGTCACTCAATAATGAATGCTCATCTGGTAGAATAAACCGTCGTTATATTGCCCGCACTAATAGCGGGCATTTTTGTATTATGTTTTTTGGATGTTTGGTTAGGGAGAAACGTTTTGGAACTAAGTTCGATTTCAAAGCAAAAACAAATATATACCCAACTATCACAGGCTTGTTTCACAGACCCATTCGCGTTTTTAGGGCCATACCTACCTTCTGAGCAAGGTGCATTACGTGTGTGGATTCCTGGGGCAGATAAAGTCGAGTTGATTGTTGGAAAGGAACCTCGTATTGAGTTAGCGCGAGAGGGTGAAAGTGGTTTCATTCTTAAGCAAGAGAGAGACTTACGTTTTACTCACTATAAGCTTGCGGTTGATTGGGCTGGCGTAGAACAGATCATCGATGATCCTTACCAGTACCACGATCTGTACGCGAGTTATGAAGATCTTCATACACCGAAAGATATGTATCATCACATGGGGGCTCAGTTTATTACGCTAGAGCGTGATGGACAGACGATTTCAGGTACGCGTTTCTTGGTGTACGCACCGCATGCAACTGCGGTAAGCTTGGTGGGTAACTTCAACGCTTGGGATGGTCGCCGCCACCCAATGCAACGCCTAGATTACGGTATGTGGGGCTTATTCATTCCTGAACTGGAAGAAGGCGCTCAATACAAGTTTGAATTAAAAGGACCAAATGGCGAAGGCTTACCACACAAAGCTGACCCATGGGGTTTCTACTCTGAGCAATACCCATCGTTCTCATCTGTAACTTACGATCACGCTCGTTACCAGTGGCAAGATACTCAATGGCAAAATCGCCCGGTAACGCAAAAGCGCAAAGAAGCGCTTTCGTTCTATGAATTGCATGCAGGTTCTTGGAAGCGTAACGCTGAAGGTGAATTCTTAAATTATCGCGAGCTTGCGGCAGAGCTGATCCCATACCTAACGGATCTTGGCTACACGCACGTTGAACTAATGCCAGTTTCAGAACATCCATTCTACGGTTCTTGGGGCTATCAGCCTGTAGGTCTATTTGCACCGACTAGCCGTTTTGGCTCTCCAGATGATTTCAAATACTTCGTCGATCAATGTCACCAAGCGGGTCTTGGCGTTGTTCTGGACTGGGTTCCTGCTCACTTCCCAAGTGATGATCACGGCCTAGCAAACTTCGATGGTACGCCATTATTCCATGATCCAGATCCACGTCGTGGTTGGCATCAAGATTGGAACTCGTACATTTACGATTTAGGCAAAGAGCATGTTCGTCGTTTCTTAGTTTCTAATGCACTGTACTGGTTCGAGCAATTCCACATTGATGGCATCCGTGTTGATGCGGTTGCTTCGATGTTGTACCTCGACTATTCGCGTAGCCATGACCAATGGATCCCGAATGCGGATGGCGGCAACGAAAACTACGACGCTATCGCAACCCTTAAGTGGATGAACGAAGAAGTGTATAAACACTTTCCGAATGCGATGACGATTGCTGAAGAATCAACGGCTTTCCCTGGTGTTTCAGCACCGACTTTTATGGGCGGCTTAGGCTTTGGCTTTAAGTGGAACATGGGTTGGATGCACGACAGCTTGTCTTACATTCAAGAAGACCCAATCAACCGTAAATATCACCACGATACGATTACCTTCCCACTGGTTTACGCACACAGTGAGAATTATGTATTGTCTCTGTCTCACGATGAGGTGGTTTACGGTAAAGGTTCTATCCACAACAAGATGCCTGGTGATGAATGGCAGCAAACGGCAAACCTACGTGCTTATATGGGTTACATGTATGCGCAACCAGGTAAGAAGCTGAACTTCATGGGTGCAGAATTTGGTCAGACGGCTGAATGGAACCATGACGACCAGCTGCAATGGTTTTTGCTGGATTACGAGCGTCATCAAGGTGTTCAGCGTTTAACGAAAGACCTGAACAATCTGTACCGCTCTGAAGCTGCAATGCACGATCTTGATTTTGATCCGAAAGGCTTTGAATGGCGTCTACAGGACTCTGCTGAAGCGAGCATTCTTGCGCACGAGCGCATCAGTGAATCTGGTGAGCGAGTATTGATAGTGTCTAACTTTACGCCAGTGCCTCACGAGCATTTCCGCTTAGGTGTTCCTGCAAAAGGTGAATACGCATTGTTGTTGAATACAGACTCTGTCGACTATGCAGGCAGCGGTTTTGAAGTGAAGCAGACTGCTGAGATTGAATCTGTAGAGAGCGAAGGGCTAGACACATCGATTGAGCTGCGTTTGCCGCCGTTATCGACCGTTTTTTACAAGCTAAATTAGGTCTATAAGTTGAGCAGGTCATCGCTGCTCACTTTTCTGAAAGTCTAAAAAAGGGAACCCTAGGGTTCCCTTTTTCTATTTCAGTAAGCTGGTTAGCGTTACTTGAAGTTGGTGAGATAGAACATTGAGCGTCCGACTACCATTTCAAGGATTCGAACTGAGTCGTTGCCTAAACTGTCCAACATCTTTTCACGAAATTCGCCGTTCGAGCTGAGGTTAAATTGCTCAGGGTTCTTTATTTGCGAAGCATGGAAAAACATCAATTTAATCACGTATCGAAACTGCTCATTATCTAGAGCGGCTTGCCAAGATTGGATAAAAAGCGCTTCCGATGAAAAGTCTAGACTGTCTATAACGATCGATAGCATGTGTTCGTGAAGTACTGAACGAATAGCGCGGGTCGACGGATAATAGCCCTGAAGCGTCGTTAAACTAATGCCAATCTCTTGAGCAATCCTTGCATAAGTTAGTGCTTCATGTCCTTCAGCCAGAAAAAGGTTTAGTACGATCTCATCGTAGTTTTTTTGATTTTCTAGTTTCTGTACTTGAGTAATTCGAGCCATTACAAATCTCTATTGATTGTAACATTCTGTAAAAGAGTATATTAAGAGCTTATGAATTAAATCTCAAACTCCAAGGGTAAATAACAGGTCAATTTATCGTTAAATATAGTCAGTATTGTGTCATTGGTTCAATTATCAATCAGATTTTGGCATAAACAAAAACACCGCCCTATTGAGCGGTGTGTTATTTAAAGTCTTTGTTTATCTATGCTAATTCAGATGACTAGAACGGATACCAAAATAACTGCGGCTCTAGAATGCGTTTCGCAATGGCTAACACCACGATAAAAGCGATGACACCTAAACAAACAAAGTCGATACGTTTCAAAGGTGCATAGCTATACCAAGTGCGAGCTTTGTGTCGGCCAAAACCTCGTAACGTCATTGCGTTAGAGATCTCGTCTGCTCGGTCCAAGCTAGAGAAAATGAGCGGGCCTAGAACCTTAGCCACATTTTTGATTCGAGTAATTAGAGGCGCTTTCTTTGAGAGCTCTACACCACGAGCCTGTTGAGCATGCATGATATTGATGAAGTCTTTCTTAACTTCTGGCAAGTAACGCAGTGTTAAGCTGACCGCATAGGCGATCTTGTAAGGAACACCGATACGGTTGAGGCTAGCTGCAAACTCAGTCGGATGCGTTGTGAAGACAAAAATCAACGCTATCGGGAACATGCTCATGTATTTGAGCGTCACAGTAACCAAGTAAAACAGAGTCTCTTGGCTCAACGAGTAGTTACCCGGCAATGTCAGCAATAAGGTTTTGCTGCCGATGAGCTCAGTACCTTGCTGTGGAGCCAGCAGATACATGAACAAAGCATTTAGGCTCAATACACTCGCCGTACCCAATAACAGAGGCTTATATACGCGTACAGGCACATTGGTCAGCTTTAGCAGGTATAAACCAGTCACAATAAGCAGTGCAATCAATCTTAGGTCGAACGTAGTTAAGACCACGGTTACCCAAGCTAAGAAGAGCGCAAATTTGGTGATGCCGTTAAGTGCATGAAGCGGTGATTTTGTATCAATGTAATTGATGCCGAATTTTACTTTTGATACGTTCATTGAGCGCTTCTCTCGTAGTCGATGAAGTACTGCATGAATGCGTTGGTGTCGTCGATTTTCATCATAGTCGCGAGTTCATAAATGCTGGTGGTACAAAGATTTGCGCGTTCTAACAGCGATGGCTGACTGAATACTTCCGTCATCGCGGCATTGGCAATCAGCTTGCTGTCAGCAATGACAATTGAGCGTGTGGTGTACTCTAGAACAAGGTGCATGTCGTGTGAAATGATCACGACGGTGATACCTAACTCGCGGTTAAGCTTTTGGATAAACGCCAGCATTGAGGTGTAGTTGCGGTAATCTTGACCCGCTGTTGGTTCATCCAAGATCAGAAGCTCTGGCTCCAATACTAAGATAGAAGCGATCGTTACGCGTTTTTTCTGACCGTAGCTTAGCGCTTCGATTGGCCAGTGGCGGAACTTGCTCAAGCCACACAGCTCAAGAACGTTTTCCACCTTCTCTTTGATTTCCTGCTCTGCAACCCCACGATTACGCAGACCGAATGCAACTTCATCAAAAATCATATGATGAGAGATCATATGATTTGGGTTCTGCATCACGACACCGACTTTCTGGCTTCTTTCAAAGATAGAAAGCTCAGATAGGTCTTCACCATTTAGATAGGAAGAGCCTGAATCGGCATCGATCACACCCATGATGAGTTTAGTGATGGTAGATTTGCCTGAACCGTTTTTACCTAAGATTGAAACGAACTCACCCTTACCAATCTTAAAGCTGACATCTTCGAGAGCGTTCTTTTCACCATCGTAAGAGTAAGTCAGGCCGTGGACCTCAAGCAAAGGTTGGTACTGCTTCTCGGCAACTGGAGTCGGGCGCTCTGCAAACCAAGCCTGAACCGCAGGGCGGAATCTTTTGTAATCGAGAGCTTTGAGGTTTGATAGCTTATCTTGACTGGTCAAAGGTGCTTTCGCTGCCTTCAGAGCAGATAAATAAAGTGGTTCACGAATACCGTGTGTTTCAAGCAGTTCAGAAGCTAAGATTTCATCGGGTGTCATGTCCGCGACAATTTCACCGCGCTCCATCAAGATCACTCGATCGATATCGCGATGTAGTACATCTTCAAGGCGATGCTCGATGATGACTATAGTCTTGTTGGTTTCTTTATGAAGTTGGTCGATGATTTCGATAGTCGCTTTACCCGTTTTCGGGTCAAGGCTAGCCAAAGGTTCATCAAACAACAGGATGTCAACGTCATCAACTAAGATGCCCGCTAATGACACGCGTTGTTTCTGGCCGCCGGATAAATCATGTGGCGAGCGATCAAGCATATCTGCTAAGTCGACCATTTTTGCTGTCGACTTAACCAGAGGGTACATATCAATGTTCGACACTAACTGATTTTCCAGTGCGAATGCGATGTCTTCGCCAATACTCAAACCGACAAATTGGCTATCAGTATCTTGTAATACTGTGCCAACCTGCTCGGTATAGTCGTGCATAGAAAAATCAGAAATGTTCTTACCGTTGATCTCTAGAGAGCCAGTCACCTCACCTTTGATAGCATGAGGAATCAGACCGTTAAGGCATTGACCTAGGGTAGATTTACCACTACCGCTTGGTCCAATAATGACGATTTTCTCTCCTTTCTCTATCCTTAGATTGATATTTTTTAGCGTCGGTTTATCCAGCGACTCATATCTAAAAGAGAAGTTCGAAAATGCTATAGTCATTATCGCTTATGCCTCAGTCAGGTTACGGCTTTGTTTGTTGCGTTTAGCGACTGATTTTAGGATCAGTAAGCCAACAACAGCGATCAGAACGGTGTTACCCGCAGCAATGATAGAGAGTTGAGTGAAGACTTTAGTAAACGGTTCTGCATAAAGGATGGTATCTAGGAATGCAGAGCAGCCGTAACCAACCACATTACCGGCAAGGGCAAGTACCACAAACAGCGCGAAGTCCTTCATAGGCAACTCACCTTGCTGAAGGCGGTTCTTGGTCAACATCGGGAATAAGCCGATAACCATGCCTACGATACCTGAGCCTAAAACCCAAGTTAACCACACACCCCAGCCTGCGAACAGATCCGTTACCCAGTGACCGATAAAGCCAACTAAGAAGCCAACAATAGGGCCGAACAAAACAGAAAACAGTGCTAGAACTGCCATTGCTGGTTTCAATGTCGTGTTAGCAAACACTGGGACACCAAACATAGGTAAACCACCAATGCCGTACAGTGCCGCGCCAATGGCGATAACGACCACTGTTTTAGCTGAAAAGTTCATAGATAACCTCGAATTCTGAAAAATAAAGCAAAATAAAGAATAAATATTCGCCATTATTAATATGCGTCTCAATGAGAACGTTTTTTGGGCAAATATAAAAAATAAGGCGCGCATTATACAGTAGAACCCTTCCATAAGGGAAGGTAAGTGTCTAGATGTCTAAAATTCCATCTGAACACCTAAATATCGTGTAAAAAGCGTAATTTTACGGTTAATCCAGCAACAAAAAAGCCAGAGCGAGTCTGACTTTTTCATTCGTCTTAACAATGTGTTAAGCGGGTTCGTCACGTACCTTTGACCGTTTAGTGGTCTAGGTATAGATAGTTTTGCCAACTCTTCATGCGAATAAGGACCTTGCGCATGATTGAAACGTGGGTGAAGCTGTCAGAATAAACGGCAACTTCAACCGCGGTACCCATAGGTAAATGGTAGTCAGACAGGTCATCAGTGATGGTCATTTTAGCAAATACGCGTCCATTAGTACGAAGTGCATTGGTACCAATAAGTGTCCCGCGCGCTTGAATTTGACTCTCACCAATAGCTGGGATTATTTCATCAATGCGTCCTTTGAAAATCTTGCCTGGTAGTGCTCTGAATAAAAATTCAGCTTCGAAAGCAGGATGCAGTCGTTGCAATGAGTTTTGTCTGAATGCTGCGATGTAGTATTTTTCTTCCGTATGGACAAATGTCATGACAGGAGCAAGAGGTAGCGGTACAGCCATTACGCCTGGACGCAGTGCTAGTTGTGTAACATATCCATCCGTTGGTGCTCTCACGACCGTTTGGTCAAGGTTGAATTGAGCCTTACGTAAGTCTGCAAGTAATCCTGCCACTGCGGTGTTCTCGCCACCAATTTCAGAATTTAGAGCGATCTGAGCTTGTTGTTGACTTGCTTCTGCTACTTTTACTGCTGCTTCCGATGCCTTATAAGCTTGTCTACGAGTATCCAATTGTTGTTCGGTAAACGCACCACTTTCAAAGCCACGCTTATAACGAGAAAATTCGCGTTGCGCTTTGTCTCTTTCTGCAATCGCTTTGATTTTAGCAGCTTCAGCTTCAGCAACTTGAGATTCAAGCCCAAGTGCTCCTTGGCTTGCTTCTTTTACTTTCGCTTCGAGCTTAGCGACTTCTGCTTCAAAAGGGATAGGGTCAATTTTAAAGAGGATGTCTCCTTTCTTTAAAGGAGAATTCGCCTCAACAGGAACCTCAATGACTTTACCTCTAACGCCTGAAACAATTGGAGTCGTTGAGTAAACTTGGTTGCCAAGTTGTGTGAAAGGATGGTTGTAGTTCATTAATAGGATCAATGTTCCTACGATGACCACACCACCGAGCACTGCGGTAGGCACTGTCCATTTGTTTAGTGGGATATTAAATACTTTGAAAATAGTGATACAAAGTGCCGCGTAGGTCATTATCAGTAGTAAATCCATTACTTAGCCTCCTGATCTTGAACGTTGTTTGACTCTTTTTTTGTGCTGCTTTGTTTAGTATTTGCTTGTTTGAGCTGTGCGATCTCTTCTTGAAGGGTGCTAACTTGATCGATTAAAACATCCACTCGGTGATGAATATCGTGCTGCTCTTCTTCGAGTTTTTCGAAGCCCCAGCCTCGGTCTTTCCGCCATAATGTTGCCCAAATCCATAGAAAGGGCCAAATTGTGTGCAAAGTGAATAGGCTAACCCAGCCTGAGACGTGAATTGCGTCTTGGTGAGGATGATTACGTTCTTTGGCTATTTCATAAGGGATATCGTGAATAACGATGATGCCGTAAAAGATGACTAGAGCAACGAAAATGAGTAAGCCGAGTGCAAAGTAGTCTAAAAACATAACAGATCCTTGTAATGTTAGATGTTAGTTATAAATATAGTACGTTATCATCCAAGTAATTGTTATAAAAATGATTTGCTGAGTTATAAATAATGAGTGTTCGCTTCTAATGTGAGCAAAACTATTGACGAATCTTATAAAATCTCATCGCGTTTGAAGAGGCTATTTCGGCTTTCTGGTTGGTATTTTAGCTGAAATGATGACAGCTACGATTCTAAATGACGTGCACAACCACAAAGGATAAACACGGATGTATATAGGTGAATTGGCGGCTATTGGTGCTGCGATTGTGTGGGCGTGTGCGACATGGATTTATGGACAGTTTGGTCATCGCTTCTCTGCGATGCAATTGAACATTGTTAAGGGTATAGTGGCGTCAGGGATGATGTTGCTGGTGATGCCTCTTATTCCGATGCCGGAGTTTGAACTGAGTACCAACCATTTTCTGATATTGGCAATTTCAGGTGTGATTGGCATTGCGATTGGAGATAGCGCCTATTTTGCGGCGTTGAAAAGAATCGGTGCCAATAAGACGCTGTTACTGGAATCTTTAGCCCCGCCTCTTTCTGGTGTGCTGGCATTAATGTTCCTGGGCGCTGTATTGACAGTGCAAAGTTGGCTCGGTGTCGTGATTACAACACTAGCGGTGACCTTCGTTGTCTTCCAGCCATCAAAATCGGCGAGCGGTGAATCGAATAACAAAGCGCAGTGGGGTGGCATTGGTTATGGGCTTGTGGCGAGTGTCTGTCAGGCATCTGGTGTGGTTATTTCTCATTACGCGTTAGTGGCGGGTGATATCCCACCATTGTTAGGTGCTTTGATTCGCCTGACGATTGGCGTGTTTGCTGTGATGCTGATTATCCCTTTCGTTGAAAAGAAGCCGTATTCATCGATAAAAAGAGATTTATGGGAAATGACCAAGCTCGATAAACTGTGGTTACTAGGAGCAATCTTTGTCGGGACGTTTCTCGCTCTATGGCTTCAACAAGTGGCGTTGAAGAATGCTAACCCTGCGATTGCACAAACGTTGATAGCGACCAGCCCGGTCTTTATTTTGGTGATTTATGCGCTGAAAGGGGAGAAGGTGTCAAAGCAAAGTATCATAGGCACACTTGCCGCCCTTGCTGGTATTTCTCTGTTCTTTTATCAATAAGCAGTTGGCCTAAGCTACAGAGCTATATGCCACTACTCTGTACACACTTGATTACGGCCGTTGGCTTTAGCTCGGTATAGCGCTTTATCCGCACGGTAGAAGGTGCGTTGAGTATTCTCTCCGTCACGATGCAAAGTGATACCAATACTCACGGTCAAACCACGCTCCCCAAGTATTTCATGCCATCCAAATTGGAAGATGCGCTCTCGATAATTTTCAGAGTGCATTTCTGCCTTCGGAAGATCAGTGTTCTCTAGAATGACGAGGAACTCTTCTCCACCAAATCTGACACATGACGCGCCTCTAAACTTAAAGTATGAACGTAGCTCTTGAGACACACTAACAATCGCTTTATCGCCCACTAAGTGACTCAGTTCATCATTGATAGACTTGAAGTGGTCAATATCAATAACCATCAGTGCGAAAGAGGTATCGTGCAACAGCATGTCTTTCAATTTCACATCTAACCAGCGACGGTTGTGTAACCCTGTCAATGGATCGGTGAATACGTCTTGTTGAAGCTGAGCAACCGCATTCTTGTGTTGTTCCGTTGTCTCTTTCAGCTCTTTGTTTTCTTGTTCAGAGAGAATGAGTTTGAGTTGTAATTCAAAACGGGACAGGCGGCGTAGTTGGCTTGCACCGAGTTCACTGATCGGGATCTGCTTCATCAGATCGGTTTCAATTCGGTAGCCTTTTTTCTCATAGCTTAGCGCTTCTTGAAAACGCCCTTGATTCATACACACATCACTCAGCGAATCGTAGAATCGTTTTGCAAGTACTGGCGACGAGTAGGCTTTCACGCGTTTGTCTGTGCTCGACAAAATCATGCTCGCGTAGTCTTGCTTGCCGGTTGCACTTAGGCAATGTGAGAGCTCTAGACGAGTCATGGTTGCAAGCCAGCTTGCTTGAGTGCTGTTGGCTGGGTATTGAACCTTAGACAGACAGCGTAGCGCTTCATGGTGTTTTTTCTTAGCGCGCAGCACCTTTGCTTGGTAAAGCAGTATTTGAGCTGTGAGCAACTTGTCACTGACCAAAATACTCAGTTCTTCGCACTCATTCAGTAAATCGCTGGCTGCTGTAATGCGATTGAGTAGAAGTAGGCTTGCTACCATATGCAGCTTGAATTTGAGGCGAAGTGAGCGACTGCTTATCGCATGGTCTATGCTGCTGATTTTTTGGTAGTAACGAAGTGCTCTGTTGTGATCGCCATAGGAGTCACACAGGTTGCCCATGCCTAAAATGGCTAATACATACTCATCGATATGGCCGTGTTCAACCGCGATAGTCGACGAACTGACGAATTCATTGAGTGCTGACGTGTAATCACCGATTTCAACTAAGCGGTCACTTAGGCTGGTTTTGACTGTCAGTATGTCTTCGATATCGGCAGGAAGGTGGAGCAGATCGAGTGCTCGTCTTAACTCTTCGATGCTGGTTTGATTTTGTTGTAACTCAGCACGGTACTCAGAGCTAATGATATAGCAGTGTGCTTGCTCTGTTTGCGTCGTCGAAACGTGCTGACGAATGTGGTTCCAGAAGATGATCGCTTCTTCACCTGATACTGATGAAGGGTCTAAACCGGCGTCTGTGATCTTGCTTAATAGAGTTTCCATTATTCTATTACCTCAGCATAGTCTTCTTCTAATTGTTCAAGCGTGAACGGGAACGTCAAAATATCATTGAGGCTGACGGTCGGTTTCGAACCCTTTAGTCCTTTTCTATGCCATGGATAGATATCAAGCATGGTGCTGAGAGTTTGGAATGTTTGCTCTGCGGCTTCGCCTTTTTCGGAAAGCATAAGGGCCACACGTTCAGAACTTAGCCTTGCGATGAAGTCATTCTGGTTACATAAAGCATGAGCAATCTCGGTACAGACATCTAAGTAATCAGTATCGACATGATGGAACATAATGATGCTGTGGTTTGAACGTTTAAGCTCTGTCTTGAACAGCACCAACTTTTCCCACCAAAAGGTTTCAGAGACAACGTAAGAGAGGTGCTTTTCAGGATCGTACTCGTGCTGACCGCGAATACGATTAATCAGTTTTCGTGCTCTCTGTTCAAGTTGGCGTTTTGAACTGCGTGCTTTGTCCAAACCGACACGTGTCGTTTGCTCTTTGAGCATGCCGATAGAATATTGACGGTACTTTTTAAAGGCGACGAGCGCGGCTTGGAAGTCTTGGTTTTCTTCCGCCACCAAGGATTGTTGGTAACAGATTTGGCTCAGCAACTCGCCATTATCGAACTCGTTTGCGGATTGTTCTGCGAGCCTCAGTAATTCCGCCGCTTGTTCTGGTCTTTTTCTCAGGAGCTCCAATCGAGCTCGGCTGATGTATGAGTGCGCCTTCATCCAAACTAGGTTGTGTTCAACTGCCAGATTGTGCGCTTTGGCCGTGGCGCGCTCCGCGTCATCTAAGCGTTCAAGACCAAGTAGGGCAAGGCCTCGAAAGTCCCATACCTCTGCGTGCCAAGTGTTATCTTTATGGTCTTTTAATGCTTCTTCTGCACCGTCCAATACCGACAGCATTTCAACATAGTTGTTGAGCAGGTAGTAATCCCACGCAAGCAGTATTCTGGCTTTACCCTCTAACCAACCAATGCGGCTGTTGTTAGCAACTTTAACGGCAAGCTGGTGGGTAGAACGTGCAAGTTTATATTCGTGGGTCATCCGCCAAATATTGCCAAGGCCAATGAGGCATTCAATTTGAATTTCGACTTCATCAACCAACGCGGACTGCTCTAAAGCATTGATCCAGAACTGTTGGGCGGAATAGTACTTGGCTTGTCCCCAGAACTGGAGCGCGTGTAAATGGAGGATTTCAGGGAGAAAAAGGTCGGTATCTAATCGGCTTTGGCGCTTGTAGGCTTCCTTGATGTATTTTAAACCTTTTTGGTAATCCATCAGGTTCCAGCTACATCTTGCCATTAACATTAATGACTGGATGGCACCCTCTTCAAACAGAACTTGCTCTGATCGGACTAGGCACTGTTGGGCAATCTCTAGGATCACCGATGGCTCAGAGTCGACTCGAGTTTTGAGTTTTTCTAATTCTGTTTCAAGAAGGTACTGATTTTTGTCCAAGACTTACATCCATGATTATCGAACATATTGATAACACAATCATTATAAGAGTGTAATTTGAGATAAGCACCAATTATCTTTCGTAGAGCGTCAAAGGAACATCGATCTTTTCTAATTATGGGTGTTACCTCATGTTGTCGCTTTAAAATCAATGAGTTCCCGAATAATTACCTAGAGGCTTTGTTGCTATGAAAGTAGTTGCTTTAGAGTTAATGGCAGCTCCGCTACGCCTAAGCGTTGTGCTGCCGTGAGCCCTTGCTTATCTTGGTAGCACAGATTGTGCCAAGCTCTAAATATGTCGAGCAATGGAAGAATGCCCCCAGGACGAAGCTTACGTCTGGGCTCATTAATAAAGCTATCAAATAACAACTGAAAGCGCTGTTGATAGAACTTAGTTTGTTGAATTGAGGCTGTGTTAAACCACTGTTTTGGTTCTGGATTGTTACCGGTTAGGTAGCAGATACCTTTCTGGTTATCACCCTGATTGGCAATAGCCCAGCGATCTCGCCACCAACTCATGTGAACGATGTCGATCTTTTCAAAACTTTGGTCGTCTTGCCAGCCTGAATCTTCTTCGACATACATGAGGTCAATATTTTGACTCTGAATGCGCGGCAAACATACACTTAAAGCGGCAGATCTTAGTAATGGATCTTGTGGCATATAGATGGCGACATGCTTGTCTTCGTTACACATATCCAACACATGTAAGAAGTGAGCATAAGAGGTATAAGGCGGTCGAATGAGAGCGCCTTTTGAAGGGTAACTAAATGTGGTGAGGTTACCCATAGGGTCCTCTACGTTACCTCTAGCAAGAATCACTTGGTACTGCTGTTCAATGCGCTCTTTTAGTTTGTCAGAGGGCTGAGGCAGTTCGAGATTTGCTTCTGAAGAGTGCTCTTTAGATACAAATCGTGCCACATCATCATAAGGGTTATGGTCGACGTTTCCTGATGGTTCTTCATTTTGAGAGTAGTTAACGTGTTGGCAAAGTATATAGCCAGAATGCGCCTCGCCCGTCGCTATCCACACCACACCGTTGTTACTTTGTGGTTGCAGACGCTGGTAGTGAGATGCGAACTCGTAATCTTTCGCATGGTTAACCCATCGTGCATCGATCATCGCTAATTTACGACGACAACGGCTCGCGATATGGTCAACATGATCATAGAAAGTCTTTGGGTTGATCTCTAATTTTCGGCAGATTTCACGTACGGAATAGCCCATGAACAGTAAGCCCATGAGGTTCTCTTGAAATTGGAGTTTTTTATTGGATCCAGACCATTTATCAACGAAGGTTGTTTGGCAGTCTTTGCATCGATAACGCTGCCTGTCGCCACTGTAGCCGAAGGCATGATAAAGATGTTTATGGGTATGAACCGATAAGCCGAAGTTATCGCAATCATCATTACGACAAGCAGGGAGCCCGTCGCTGTGAAGTTGTCTTAGGCGATGAAGTTCGCTTAACACTTCACGATTGTTAAGTAAGGGGGGGAAAGCTCCACATTCACGACAAACCATCGCTGGACGCTTAGGGTTCGCGTGTTGCAAAACATACCGTTTTGCATCGCTCAAGCCAAAGTTGTCACACGCCAATGTTTTACAAAAGTTGAGTTGCAAACCATCCGCATCTTTTGGCAGCTTGTCGTTAGACACGATCTCCCCCTCGGGATTATTTGAGCAGCCAAGCGAGCCTGGCTGCGGGGTAACGCTTTTCAATGTATCTTTTATCAAATCGTTAGATGTTGATTGCTGTCTCTAGAGCAACTTTCATCATGTCGTTGAAAGACTTTTGACGCTCTTCAGAACTTAGTTTTTCACCACGGATGATGTGGTCAGATACTGTTAGGATAGTTAGTGCTTTAGCACCAAGGTCTGCAGCAACGCCGTAGATACCAGCCGCTTCCATATCAACACCTAGGATGCCTAGCTTTTCCATTTTTTCGAAAAGGTCAGCTTCTGGAGTGTAGAAAAGGTCTGCAGAGAATACGTTACCAACTTTAACTGGAACTTCTTGTGCACGAGCTTGGTTTACTGCTTCTTCTAGAAGACCGAAATCAGCGATAGCAGCGAAGTCGTGGTTGTTGAAACGAATGCGGTTTACTTTTGAGTCAGTAGATGCACCCATGCCGATAACAACGTCCATTAGTTTAACGTCGTCACGTACCGCGCCACAGCTACCTACACGAATAACGTTTTTCACGCCGAACTCAGCGATTAGCTCGTGTACGTAGATGCAGCATGATGGGATACCCATACCGTGGCCCATTACAGAAACTTTCTTACCTTTGTAAGTGCCTGTGTAGCCAAACATGTTGCGAACGTCACAAACTTGCTTCACGTCATCAAGGAATGTTTCTGCAATGTATTTTGCGCGAAGCGGGTCGCCCGGCATAAGTACTGTTTCTGCGAAATCACCAGCTTGAGCATTAATATGAGGTGTAGCCATGGTCGTTCTCCAAAGTTTAAACGGTAATTATAGGAACAGGATTTAATCAATTACCGATTCTGTTGAATTGAATTCGTTTTGTTGAGGCAATATTAGCGAGTTAGAACGTGGCTCCATGAGACTTTAGTCACAAAATAGGTCTGCCATTATAGTTTTATTAATATTGATAACCAAATATGTTGAAAGCGTAAAGGCAATCGATTTTGTATGGGTAAATTGCAAGTGAATGAGAAGAAAAGGCTTACATATAAACTTGTTGCCTATTAGTTTCGAGACAACAATACGTTGTAGAGACGTTTGAGCAGAGATAATCTAAACTTTGATAAAAGACAAACCAAGGATTTGTATGTCGTATTGCGTTAACTCGACGCCTTTGCAGTCAATGAAAACACGACTCCACAGGGCGGCGTCGCTTGTTGTAAGAACTACTTTGCTTGCCAGCGGGATAGCTTCATCGTGGGTGTCTGCTGCAACCTTTGAATTGCCACCAACGGAAAGCCGCATTGTGGGCAGAATCCAGCAGCATGAAGTGGCGGCGGGCGAAACCTTGGCCATCATTGCCAAGCAATACGATATTGGTTTTCTCTCTTTAATGGCAGCCAACAAAGGGGTGGATCCTTTTCTTCCCGCGGAAGGCTATGTGTTAAGCATTCCAAGCCGCTTGATTTTGCCTGACACCCCAAGAAAGGGGATTGTCATCAATCTTGCTGAGTTAAGGTTGTATTACTTTGAGCCTGAGAAAAATCAGGTGCATGTTTTCCCTGTCGGCATCGGTCGAGTGGGGCGTGATACTCCCGAGATGATCACCAAGATAAGCCAAAAAAGACCGAATCCAACATGGACGCCACCAAATTCAATCCGCAACGAGTATCTTGAAAAGGGCATTGAATTACCGAGAGTGGTTCCTGCCGGGCCGGAAAATCCATTGGGAGAGTACGCTTTGAGGCTTGCTTATGGCGCTGGCGACTATTTGATCCATGGTACAAACAAAGATTTCGGGATAGGTTTACGAGTTAGCTCTGGTTGTATCCGAATGGAACCTAAAGACATTGAGTGGCTGTTTGAGCAAGTGAACCGTGGTGAACAGGTCACCATTATCAATGAGCCGATTAAGGTGTCATTAGAGCCTGATAGAAGTGTGTTTGTAGAAGCGCACGAGCC
Source organism: Vibrio sp. 10N.222.55.A1 (assembly GCF_041473835.1). NCBI lineage: Bacteria > Pseudomonadati > Pseudomonadota > Gammaproteobacteria > Vibrionales > Vibrionaceae > Vibrio > Vibrio sp. 10N.222.55.A1. The sequence goes on from NZ_JBFRSX010000073.1 coordinate 30,456, forward strand.
ATTAACTCGAAGTGATGGTTCAAAGAAATCATTACAGATCCCTGTGGAACTAAAATGGTGGCTTGAAGACGCAGAACTGCCAAATTCAAAGGCGAAAGCGGTTATCTTTGCTCAAAACGGCGTACCTGTAGAGATAGCACCACCTGTGATTGAGTTTTAATTCGATTGCCTCTTCTGCAACAAGGGGCGGTTTTATCTTGTTTACTCGCATTAGTGTCACCCAAAAAAAGCACCACATCCGATAAGAAGTGGTGCTGTCTATATACTGCTTTTTGCGACTTATTTAATCTACAGCTTAATCGCGATTAGATCTCAAACTACTTAGTGTAAGACTCAGCGATGTTGTCGATGCGTTCGTTAGCACGATCCGCTTCTTCTTTCGCTGCCATAGCGGCTGCTTCTGCTTCTTGAGCCTTCATTTCTGCGGCTGCTTTGTCACTCTTAAGTGCTTCAACTTCGCTTGTAAGTTGAGCCACTTGGTTAGTTAGTTGATCCATTTCTGACACTGCAGCTTCTTCTGGTTCTGAAGAACAACCGGCTAAAATGAAAACTGATGCTGCAGCTGCGATTAACGTCTTATTCATAAGAACTCCTTGCTTATTTATCATCAAAAGATGCGCTATACATTCTTTATCATATAGTCGCTTCATTAATGATTGTAGCGACTAATTTTTTAACTGCAAAAACAATAACTAAAGAAATTGCTAAATTTTTGAGGTAATTAGCTAAGTATCACGTTGTGTCTCATTTATGAGATGAAGGATTTAGAGACGACTTGAAGGTGTTTTTGGAGAGCTATCCCTTTGCTAGCAATGCATACGTTGTTCTAGCTAAAGATAGATAAAGGGATAAATTTACTGTGATCTCTATCCTTATAAAGTACTTTCGCGGTATCATGTCACGTTAAATTAATTTTATTCAATACCATCATGACTGGAGAGTCCTTTGCACTTTAAAGATTTAGGCTTAGATAACCGCTTACTGAAGAACTTAAAACATTACGACTTCAAGAAGGCGACAGAGATCCAATCAAAAGCGATCCCTGTTGCTATTGCTGGTAAGGATCTATTGGCTTCATCAAAAACGGGATCAGGAAAAACATTGGCGTTTGTGTTGCCAATGATACATAAAGCATTAAAAACAAAAGCGTTTTCTGCTAAAGATCCTCGTGGTGTAATTTTGGCTCCTACTCGTGAGCTAGCGAAGCAAGTTTACGGCGAACTGCGTAGCATGCTTGGTGGTCTGTCTTATGAAGCGGCTCTTATCTTAGGTGGTGAGAACTTTAACGACCAAGTTAAAGCACTGCGTAAGTACCCTCGTTTTATCGTTGCGACTCCAGGCCGTCTTGCTGACCACCTAGAACATCGTTCATTGTTCCTAGATGGTGTTGAAACGCTAATCCTTGATGAAGCGGACCGTATGCTTGATCTGGGTTTCGCTCCAGAACTTCGTCGCATTGCCAATGCAGCTAAACACCGTCGTCGTCAAACGTTGATGTTCTCTGCAACGTTAGATCACGCTGAAGTAAATGGCATTGCAAATGAAATGCTAGACGCACCTAAGCGTATCTCTGTTGGTGTTTCTAACGAGCAACACTTAGATATCACACAGAAATTCTACTTATGTGATCACCTAGATCACAAAGAAGCGATTTTAGACCGTGTACTGGAAGAAGCTGAATACCGTCAGGTAATGATCTTCACAGCAACACGCGCTGATACTGACCGTTTAACAGATAAGTTGAACGAGAAGAAGCTTAAAGCGGTAGCACTGAGTGGTAACCTAAACCAAACGCAACGTAATGCTATTATGAGCCAGTTCGAGCGTGCGGTTTACAAGATCTTGGTAACTACCGATGTTGCTTCACGTGGTATTGATATTCCAAACGTGAGCCACGTTATCAACTTTGATATGCCTAAGCATACGGAAGAGTACGTGCACCGTGTAGGTCGTACTGGCCGTGCGGGTAACAAAGGCGATGCGATTTCTTTGGTTGGTCCAAAAGACTGGGACAGCTTCAAGCGTGTTGAACTTTACCTTCAACAAGATTTGACCTTCTCTGTACTTGAAGGCCTAAAAGGTAAATTCAAAGGCATTAAGCCACGTAAACCTGCGTTTGCTAAAGGCGGTCCTGCTAAGAAGAAGACCAACACTCAAGCGAAGAAAACGCCGAAGAAACCAGTTAAGCGCGATAAGAGCTTCCACCAGAATGTGGCAGTGGGTGATACCGTGTTTATCCCTAAGAAAAAAGTTGCGCCAAAAACTGACGACGAGTAATCAACAGCCAGCTAAAAGCGTTTGTTTGTAAAACTGACATAAATAAAAACCGCCATTATTAGGCGGTTTTTTTGTATCTGACTTTTGTGCCTAAGAGGTGCTGCCTCAGGTTACGGAGTTGCTCTAAAGGCTTTAGAAATCAAATGTTGAGAATGAAAAAGCTAGGATATGGTCGGCAATGTATTTGTGTGTGGCGGTGGTTGGGTGCGTCACGCCCCAGAATACATAACTGTCTGAACCATAGGTCGCACAATCATTAGTTAAGCTGTGGCTTCTTAAATAGTCCGCGGCTGAGCTTCGATTGATATTAAGACAAGCATCACTCGCGTTTCGAAAGCCATGTTGTTCTGGGTTATCGGTAATGCTGGCGAACAACGCACTTGCATCGAACAACACCACGTTTTTCCCTATACCTTGGTAATACTCGGCTTGAGCTTTGATGAACTGGTTGAATTCTAAGATCTTGCCACGAACTTTTATTATCTCTTGTTCGGTAGAGTATTTGAATTGAGGGGCTTTGGTTGCATCGGGTAAGGTGAACAGCAGGATATTGTTCGCACCAGATTCTGTTAAGCGGATCAGCGCGCTGCTAAAGTCAGCCTTTACATCGGCGACTTCTCGGTTGTAATTCATGAAGTCATTGAGGCCAAACTCTAAAGTAAACAGTGAGTTTTCCGGACGATAGTTTTTGGCGACTTTCATGTAGGTCAGATAAGAGGTGACTTGATCATAAACACCAGTCAATGCCACGTATTGGTTGGTACCTGCGGCGCCACCCACAGCCCAGTTATACAGAGGGACATCTTTCGCTTTTGCTAAATACTCCGTCCAGACTAAACCATTCGAAAAGTGCCCTAAAAACCACGAATCTGCGTTCGGAAAAACCCATTGTGAGCCATTAAATAGATTACCAGTGTCGGACAGGCTATCACCAAAGGTGACAATACGATTGATGCTACTGGCTTGAAAAGCGTTGTCGTTGGTCCAGATTGAGTGGTTGTAAGAGAAGCGATTATCTGCGGCAAAGTAGGTGATGTCAGCGGCGTCATGTTGGATGTCGAGCGTCTGTTCGCAACGTTGTTTAATTTCCGATTGCGGGGCATCGCTGTAGAACATGTTTTTGAATGAAACGGAAGACCACCAATATCCGTTGATCGTGTAGTAATCACCATTCTCTTTCTTTGCCCACTTCCAGTCGGTGGCTGGGGAGTCATGAGAGGCATCGGTTCGATACCAACATCTAACATATGAATAGGTCTCTGAGCCTTGTGCACTGAGTACTTGTGCAGATGTAATCGATTCAGGTGTTGGTATTGAGTCTTCAGCGGCATAAGCGCCAAAAGGCAGGGCTAACGTGAGTATTAAAGCCGTATTTTTCATCACTGTATTCTCTTTTATATTTAGATGAGCCAAACAGAAACGCTGTTGCTTGTTGCTTGTTGCTTGTTTCTTGTTTCTTGATAAGTGGATAACTGGTACGACCTATATCTAAAATCAATAATTAGCGTCAATACATTCAGGGTTGTGGTGTGTCGTTAATGGAATAAGCATCAAGTTATCAACGAGTTTTGGTTGAAAAATACCTGTTTCCAAACGGTTATTTGTCGAATAATTTTGGTTTATTGAGAATGTTGAATTGATATTTGAGTCGGGATATTGAAAGAACAATCTCATCAACCTTAGTTAAATGTTAATTTAATCAATTTCTTATATTTTTGTTTTTCTCTTGATTCTGTTTGCCTGATGTTCATCGCACCTGTTTAATTCAAGTTCGCCATCACAAATATGAAGTCGTTACTTTCTGTTTTATAAAATCATCATCTACGGTCCTTTTACTCATCAGAGGTCTAATCTGTTTAAGGAAAGAGCATTGAAAAAGATATTAATTTGGACGATAGCCTGCCTATCCAGTTTTGGCGTATATGCCGGAACGAGCGCATCAGCATTAGAAGCCAGCGGATACACTGAAACGAAATACCCCATTATGTTGGTACATGGTCTGTTTGGTTTCGATACATTAGCGGGCGTTGACTATTTCTATGGCGTACCTGAATCCCTAACCAAAGATGGCGCGAACGTATATGTCGCTCAGGTCTCTGCAACCAACAGTTCAGAGGTCCGTGGTGAACAGTTACTCAGCCAAGTTGAAACGCTGTTAGCTGCAACAGGAACAAGTAAGGTGAATCTGGTTGGTCATAGCCACGGTGGGCCTACGGCTCGTTATGTTGCGTCAGTTCGACCTGATCTTGTTGCTTCAGTGACCAGTATTGGCGGTGTGCATAAAGGTTCTAAGGTCGCTGATCTCGTTCGAGGGAACGTATCTGAAGGCTCTGTCACAGAAGGTATCGCGGTTAAATTAGCAGGTGGATTAACGACACTGATTAACCTTTTATCTGGTGGAACGGATCTCGACCAAGACGGCCTCGCTTCTGTTGAAGCATTGACCACAGAAGGCTCGCTAGCCTTCAACCAGTTTTACCCTGAGGGCGTTCCGACGTCTGAGTGTGGCGATGGTGAGTGGCAAGCAAGTAACGGCGTTTATTACTATTCATGGACAGGGTCTTCCACTTTTACCAACCTTCTTGATCCTACCGACGGAGCGATGACAATCCTAGGCTTAGCCTTCAACGAACCTAATGATGGCTTAGTAGGAGCATGCAGCGCGCATTTGGGCAAAGTGATTGGTGATGATTACAAAATGAACCACCTAGATGAGATTAATGGGTTATTGGGAATTCACCACTTGTTTGAGACAGATCCTGTAACTCTATATCGTCAGCATGCCAATCGATTGAAGTTGGCTGGCTTGTAGTCTGCAAAGCCGTTTAATAAGAAAACAAGGGAAGTATGATGAAAAAGACCGCCATTTTGTCGATAACCACGATAGCCCTGATGAGCACAGCGGCGGTCTTTTTATATCTAAATAATCAAGATACACATACTGACGACGAACAACGCGTCTCCTCATTGAAAGTCACCTCTCAGCAAGATACCGACATCGATAACGCATCAGCAAAAGACATGATGGAATATTTCGTGTCAGGTAATACAGAATTAACCCTTGAAGATATTCGAGACAACGTGGCGAAACACCACGAACAATCATCAACAACCGTGGTTGATGAAGCACTGTTTGCCAAATATCTTGAGTATAAGTCGGCACTGACATCGTTGGACGTGCAGTTCGGTACCACATCCATTTCCGCTGATGATCTACGTGCACTCAATCAAGCGCTCCTTGACCTCCAAGCTCAGTTTTTCAGTGAGAGCGAGATAAGTATTCTGTTTACGCACGACAACAGAATGAGAGAAATCGCCTTAGAAAAGTTACTTCTGAAACAGGAGGGATTAGAGGATGAAGAATACCAACAAAGACTCGAATCCTATCTATCTGAGCAACCTGATTATGTTCAGTCGAGTCACCAGAATCAGGTGTTACTCCAACAGCTCTCTAGCTCTGAAGGTCTCGATGAACAGGGTAAATACTTAAAGAGAAGCGAACTTGTCGGTGAAGAAGCAACCCAGAGACTTGAAGCACTTGATAAACAAAGAGCGGCCTTTGAAGACTCGTTAGAGGTCTACTTCGCAGAACGAAATGATGTCTTGAAAGATTCATTCCTATCAAAAACCGAACAACAAGAGAAGATTGCGCAACTTAGGACTGAACATTTCCTACCAGAACAGCTTAGAAGGGTAGAAGCGATTGAAAGAATTCGAGCGGCTGAATCTCGTCAGTAGTGTCTAAAAGCGAAAAACCAGCCATGATGGCTGGCTTTTTGTTTATCGGCGAGTTCTAAAGAGCATACAGCCTGAATCTGTTTGCCTTGAACTTCGTACCTTGAAGCCTATACCTTAAAGTAATCCAACTGCTGCTTCTGTTGTTCTGCTAGGTTAGAAAGCTCGTGGCTTGCTGCAGCGGCTTGAGTAATGCCGGTAACGTTTTGGCTTACTAGGCTGTAGATGTTTGAGATGTTACGGTTGATGTCTGAGGTTACTTGGCTTTGCTCTTCGGCGGCAGAGGCAACCTGAGTGTTAATCTCAGTCATGTCCGTTACCGAGTTAGCAATGCCTGAAAGCGCCGCGCTTACTTCACCTGCAAGAGTTTGGTTGTGTTCCAGCATAGATAATGAGCTGCTCATGCTTTCATTCGCGTTACCGGATTGAACCTGCAAACCTTCTATGATGGTTTGGATCTCTTTGGTTGAATCTTGTGTACGTGCCGCTAGCATTCGAACTTCATCAGCAACCACTGCGAAACCACGACCGCTTTCACCTGCACGAGCGGCTTCGATTGCTGCGTTAAGCGCCAGCAGGTTAGTTTGTTCAGAGATACTTTGAATTACCTCAATCACTTTACCAATCTGTTCAGAGTGCTCTTTTAGCGTGCCCACAACATTTGCGGCTTCGCTTAGCTGAATCGCCATCTGTTCGTTAGCTTTGTTGCTTTCATTAAACAAGCTCATGCTGTGTGTCGCCATTTCGTCAGCTTGCTTAGACGCTGAGTCGGCTTGTACTGCGTTCTCATTAACGTGTGCTGCTGTGCTTTCCAATTGGTTCACAGCAGAAGCAACTTGCTCCACCTCTTGCTTCTCTTGGTCTGAGTTAACGCTGGACTGTGTCATTACAGCCGCTAGCTCTGTCGACGCAGAAGCCACTTCGATACTGATTCGAGACAGCGAGCTTACCGTGTCACGCAGCTGTTCAACAGACTGGTTTACGTCTTGCGCTAGGCGTGAGATTTCGTTGTCGCCATACTCTTCTGCTTTAACTAACAAGTTACCTTTTGCTACTTCCCGCATCGTTTCTTGAATGTTGCTGATCGGCTTAACAATGATGCCAGCCAGCGTCCAACTGATAATTAGAGCTACAGATAGGATCACTAGAAGCGCAATGGTTGCGGTATCGAGTGTGCTGGTGTGTTGCTGACCATTGATGTCGACTTCTTGAGTCGCAAGCAGATTCAACTTTTTAGAAAGCGTGTTGATCGCTTGCACCATGTCATTACCCGCGTGTCGGTATTGGTCGATTGCGATCTGGTAGCGGTTTTCAAAATCTGAAGAGAGTGATGTATCGCCGTGTTTCGCTCTTAATAGAGGAAGCATGGTGGTGCGAGAAAAGTCGACATAGTGATTCATCGCTTTGTTCATCGCGGCCACTTCATCTTGCATGCCTGGCACTGTGTCTAATGAATTCAGTAGGCGAGTATTTTGGTCGCGTTTTTGGTTTAGTGTTTCAACCAGTGTTTTTACGTCATCAGCATTGAATAGACTGTAAATCGCTTTGATGCGCATGCCATAGCTGTTGTCGACGATTTCGCTTAGTTCTTCTTTATGTAAGATTAATTGGTCGGTCGCTACTGATACATCTTTGAATGCACTTTCTAGCTTTTCACTACCGATAATGACACCGGCTAAAAGTAAAACGACGGAAAATAGTACGGGTATAAGAATTTGTATTTTGATTGATAAGCCACTGAGAAGTTGGCGCATGTAATGTCCTTCTTTGAATAAAATAAAAAGATGAGAATTATTATTATTAGAATTAGTTGGCGATTCTAACTAATGAGACTGACAATTCAATCAGTAAAGGCTTTGATTTCGTTATATGCGATAGGTATTTGATATAGATGGTTGTTTATTGTTCTAAATGGCGATAAAGGTGGATCTTTTTATCCATCGTGTTAGGGCTACTTGATTGATAAATAGAGAAATATATTGGTTAGTATTCGATATAAATAGGGAAGGAAATCTAGCTTTTTGGTGCTCAAACGATGGTGAGACCTGCATTCACTAACTGCATCTGATGGGGGCGCGACTATCAATTCATCGAGTAGGAGAGAAATTAGCCATTAATTTGTAGTTGTCATATAGGCTTCAATTAAGTGAAACACAACTGTCACATTCGGATTCTAAAGTAGGCCTCGTTCAAGCAAAACATTACGGCAATAACGCCACTAAAGGAAATTTGTGATGAAAAAGACAGTTATCGGTGCAATCGCACTACTAGGCGCTCTAACAGTGAATACAGCTTCAGCTAAAGAAACTATCTCTGTAGTTGGCTCTAACAGTGCTTCTCCACTGGTTGAAGTTTTTGCAGAAACCTACATGAATAAAGGCGAACCAGTGTTCATCGAAATTCAAGCACCAGGTTCTTCTGCAGGCATCAAAGCAGCAAAAAATGGAAGTGCTGACCTTGGTATCTCTTCTCGTGACCTAAAAGAAGAAGAGAAAACAGCTGACCTGAAAGAGCTAGTTATCGCTCGTGACGGTATCGCAGTTGTTGTTAACCCGAACAACGAAGTATCTGCTCTTACTGCTGAGCAAATCACTTCAATCTACAAAGGCGACATCACTAACTGGAAAGATGTTGGCGGTGCTGACAAGCCAATCGTAGCAATCACTCGTGATACTGCATCAGGTACACGTGGTGCATTCGAAGACATCATGAAGCTTAAGAAGAAGATTGGCGATAAGAAAGTATCGGCTATCTCTCAACGTGCACAAGTTGCAAACGGTAACGGCGCACTTAAAGTTTCTGTAGCAAGCAACCCATACGCTATCGGCTTTATCTCTCTAGGTACAGTTGACGAATCTGTTCAAGCTCTAACTATCGACGGCGCTGCTGCGACTGTAGACAACGTTAAGAACGGTTCTTACAAAGTTGCTCGTCCATTCCTAGTTCTTTACAAAGCAGGCGCTCCAACAGCTGAAACTCAACAATTCCTAGATTGGATGGTTGCAGATGAAGCTCAAGCTATCGCTGGTAAGAAAGGCTACATCACAGTTAACTAATCTTAACTGACTCAATCTTAATTATTGCTCAGCCTGCTTTAGGCTGAGCCTTTTCTTTCAACTTTGTTTATTTCGAGCTCTTATTGAGCCACAAAGTTTGAGATTTTATATATGACCATCGCAAATAGTGAAAAGCTTATGAATACTGAAGCGACTCAAATCAACAAGCCAAGTCTACGTGCTAAGAAGCGCATCGACTGGAGAGAAAGAATCTTCCACGGCTTGTTCTTATCGAGTGCTGTAATCGGCATCGTATCACTAGCCGTTATCGCTTACTTTATCGTTGCAGAGAGTATCCCTGCATTCCAAGAGGCCGGTGTTTCTGGCATCGTTCTGGGTGTTGACTGGTTACCTCCAGCTCTATTCGGTGTTGCAACTATGATTGTTGCATCGATTGTTTCGACACTTGGAGCTGTAGTTGTTGGTGTACCGGTAGGTGTATTAACCGCTATTTTTATTGCTGAGATTGCTCCCAAGCGTCTTGCAGATATTATTCGACCAGCAGTTGAGCTTCTAGCGGGTATCCCGTCGGTAGTTTACGGCTTCTTCGGTCTAGTAATTATCGTTCCAATGATTCAGAACATTTTCCAAGTACCAGCAGGTAACACTATCCTGGCGGGTATCATTGTTCTGGGTATCATGATTCTTCCTACCGTTATAACGGTTTCTGAAACTTCGATTCGTGCTGTACCTCGTACATACAAAGAAGGTTCACTTGCACTGGGTGCTTCGAAAATCTACACGATTTTTAAGCTACTTGTTCCGGCTGCACGTTCAGGCATTATGACTGGTGTGATTTTGGGTATCGGTCGCGCACTTGGCGAAACGATGGCAATCATCATGGTGATGGGTAACGCGCCAGCAATGCCAGAAGGTATTTTGGACTCTGCACGTACGCTAACAGCAAACATTGCAATTGAAATGTCTTACGCAAGTGGCGTTCACGCTAACGCACTGTACGCAACAGGTGTTGTACTTCTAGTGTTCATCATGATGTTAAATGGTGCTCTACTTTATCTTAACCGTGAAAAAGCGAAGTAGGCGAGGATAAGTAATATGGATCGCGTAAAACTAAAACAAGCACGTCAAACCAAAGATAACATCCTAAAAGGTTTTATCTGGGCAGCTGCAGCTGTAACCGTTGGTTTCTTATTCTGGATTATTTGGTACATCCTATCGAACGGTCTGCAATATGTAGATTGGAACTTCATCACTGACGATTACACTCGTACTGGTGAAGAGCGTGGTATTTTTCCAATGATCATTGCCACGATCTACATGGTAATTGCATCGATTGCGGTAGCCGCACCACTAGGCATCATGACGGCGATATACTTAACTGAATATGCGAAAGTAGGTAGCCGATTGGTGAAAGTGATTCGATTCTGTACTGAGTCGCTAGCTGGTATCCCATCGATCATCTTTGGTCTGTTCGGTATGACCTTCTTTGTTTCGATTCTTGGTCTTGGCTTCTCGATTCTGTCGGGTGCACTAACGCTAAGTATCCTGATTCTTCCTGTAATCATTCGTACTACAGAAGAAGCATTGATGGCAGTGCCACAAACTTACCGCGAAGGCTCATACGGCCTTGGCGCTTCAAAAATCTACACTATCTGGCGTTTGATCTTACCAAGCGCAATGCCAGGTATCTTAACTTCGGTCATTCTTAGTATTGGTCGTGTAATTGGCGAATCAGCACCTGTATTTTTAACAGCAGGTATGGTGGCACGTGTTCCTGAGTCGGTATTCGATTCTGGCCGTACACTAACGGTTCACCTATATAAGCTGACAACAGAGCTATTTACTATCGATGAGTGGAACCAAGCCTACGGCACGGCGACAGTCCTAATCGTACTGGTTCTCTTGATCAACATGGTTACAAAACTGATTGCGAGACGCTTCAACACGGCAACTTACTAAGCTCATTAGCTGGCTCATAAATAAAGCGAGCCCCCGTGATAAAGAAAGCATCAAGTTAGACACGAATTTAAGAATTTAGAGATTACGAACATGAATAAATTTGATATTGAGAACCTAGATCTGTTTTACGGCGACAACCAAGCGCTTAAATCTATCAACCTGCCAATTCCAACTCGCCAGGTTACTGCTCTGATTGGCCCGTCTGGCTGTGGTAAATCAACACTATTGCGTTGTTTGAACCGCATGAATGACCTAATTGAAGGCGTTACGATTAAGGGTAAGCTGGATATGGATGGCACTGACATCTACGGTAATATCGATGTCGCTGACCTACGTATCCGCGTAGGCATGGTATTCCAAAAGCCAAACCCGTTCCCAATGAGCATCTACGAGAACGTGGCATACGGCCTACGTGCTCAAGGTATCAAAGACAAAAAACACATCGATGAAGTGGTTGAGCGCTCGCTACGCAGTGCTGCACTGTGGGATGAAGTAAAAGACCGTCTTAAAGCGCATGCATTTGGTCTGTCTGGTGGTCAACAACAGCGTCTATGTATCGCACGTACCATTGCAATGGAACCAGATGTAATCCTGATGGATGAACCAACATCGGCTCTAGACCCAATCGCGACACACAAGATTGAAGAATTGATGGAAGATCTGAAGAAAGACTTCACTATCGTTATCGTAACGCACTCAATGCAGCAAGCGCGTCGTATCTCAGACCGCACGGCTTTCTTCCTAATGGGAGAGCTTGTAGAGCATAACGAAACCAGCGTTATCTTCAGTGAACCAAAAGATGATCGTACTAAAGGTTACGTAAACGGTGACTTCGGTTAATCGACGATTTACGTGTGGTATTTAAGCGATTAGATACCTTTACACACTAACTGAAACGCAGGTTAGATAATCAAATAGAACAACAGAATTATCACTATAACTATAAGCGATGGAAGTTTTGCCCCACTATAGGTGGGGCTTTTTTATGTGTCTAAAAAATCCCCAATGTCGATGTGATTTTGGGCAGAGAATCCCATTTTTGTCGTCCTTCTCATGCTTGTGATAATGTTAAAGGTGAAACTGCGACCCGCTTAACATCTCATTTTCACTTACATTGATTGCATATCAAGCCTTCTGTATTTTTGCTTTATTCTTAATCGCCAATGGAAGGAAGCTGTGCCTGTTAAAGCCTTTGCAAAACAAATATCTGCGACACGCGACCATCGTCTGTTGGCTGAGTCTCTTTTTGACTATCTGGTTAAGGTACTTACTCCAAAAGGGATAGGAATATTTGCTGAACCGACGCCGGAGAGCGACGCATTACCGCTTTTTTCTTATGGCGACCTAACCTCATTGGCGAGCTACCCCTCTACATTTTGGCCGTGGGTCTCACAGTTTGATACCGCAGACGGGGTTTTGCCAATGGCTATCAACACCTGCAAGTGGGAACACATGAAAGTGCTTGGTGGGGAGTCGTTTATCATGATGCTCGACAACGCACCTGCCTCCAGAACTTATTTAATTGTTCAAAATTGCAATGCTGAGAAGGTTAATCAAACCTTTGACCAAGATCTTGATGTGTTACAGCTCGCGGCTGCCCGTTGGCAATGTATTCGTGCCGAAAAGAACGCGGCGCTAGAAATCAAACACAGAGACAAACGTGAAGCTCAATACTTAGATGAGATAAAGTTACGTGAGCTGTTTGTAGAGAACATGAAGCTGGTTCATCAGGTCGCGCTTGAGCTTTCTAACCCTGAGTCACTCGATGCTTTGTATAAAGCATCGGTTGAGGCTGTGCGAGACAGGTTAGGGTTTGATCGTGCGATCTTCATGTTGCTTGATATGAAAAAGCGTTGTTTCAGCGGAACTTATGGCACTGACGAAGCGGGTAAAACCAACAGTGAACACCACACTCAATACGATTTGCACCAACTTGAAGCGGAATACATTGAAGCGCTGTCTGACAACCACACCAACTTAGTCATTATTGAACAAGCGCCACTCTACACCGAAGGCAAGGTGGTGGGGCAGGGCTGGAATGGGATGCTTATCTTGCGTGAAGGGGATAAACCGGTCGGCTGGATTGCGATGGATAACTACATCCACCGTTCACCCATTACCAATTATCAAAAGCAGATGCTTGAGTCCTTCGGCTCGCTGCTCTCTCAGATATACATTCGTAAACGCCAAGAGCAGAACATACGCATGCTGCACTCGAGCATGGTGGAGTTGTCTCGCTGCGACAGTGTTAGTGAGGTGTGTAAGTCTGCGGTTAGCTTTGCTATTCAACACCTAGGCATCGACCGATTGGCAGTTTTCCTGACGGATAAGAATTGCAGCTACATGCAAGGTACTTGGGGCACTGACATCAAAGGCGATATTGTCGATGAGTCCTATTATCGCTCTGAGCTGGTGGAACGTGACATTGTAGCCGCAGCTCGTGCTTGCCCTAATCAAGTTGCCTTTGAAGAATCAGTTCCTATCTATCACGATTTCAATATTGTGGGAGTCGGTTGGACGGCAATGACCATGCTCACCACCAATACGGGTGAGCCGATTGCGTTTATCGCTGCTGATAACCTATTAACTCGCAGTCCTTTAACCTCACAGCTTCGTGAGGTAATACGTATCTTTGCTTCGAGCCTTGCTGAGGTGCTGCAAAGAACCATGGCTCAAGAAGAACTGAAAAAGCTCAATGAAACATTGGAGCAAGAAGTCAGTAAGCGCACTCAAGAGCTTGAAAGAGCCAATGAACAGTTAGACATCATTTCTAAGCTAGACCCACTGACGCGCCTTGGAAACCGCCGTATGTTGTCGCAGGTTCTAGAAGACTTGAACGGTGACGATCAAGGTGCCTTTGCCTTACAGAACGAAATTACATTTGGCTTGATTCTTGTCGACCTCGACCACTTTGGTTTGTACAACAGTGTCTATGGTCATACTGAAGGGGATGCGGCTCTGAGGACGGTAGGTGAGATACTGAATGCCCATGTTCACAATGATAAAGAAACCTTCTGCCGGATTGGCGGAGAGGAGTTTATGTTGTTGATGATCGGCACCCATCACTCTGAGACCAAGCGGCGAGCAGAGTCGATCAGAAAATGCATTGAAGAGGCGAAGATCCTCCATTGTGAAAGCAGCACTAGTCAGTATTTAACTGCGTCTGTCGGGTATGCATCGATAACTTCTGATCAGCACCAGTTTGACTTCGACCTACTGTATGGCAAGGCAGATAAAGCCTTGTATCAAGCCAAAGACTCTGGGAGAAATCGAATCGTTTCTGCCTTAAAACGTAAAAAAGTCACAGCCTCTCTTTCTTAAAATAAAGGCCGTTGATCTCAAGATGATCAACGGCCTTTGTGTTTTACTGTTCTTGATGAACAGCGTCGACTAAAGATTTTCTAGCGAACTATTATGCTTTTTACTCGCAACTCTCTTGGGCTTCTTCACCGTTTTGATTGCCAGCTCAGGGCTCCATGTTTGGGCTGGTGAACCGGCTTCACCATAAAGGCTTTGGTTTAGCTTGGTGAGTTCGGCTTCAACGGTTTGTAACGTCTCATCACTTAGATCTGTATTTTCAGATTTCCATTGCTCAAATAAGGTTCTGGTCATCACGCCATCTTTCGTTCTTAGAGCTTCAATAAGCGCTTCTGCGGTATCTGATTGACGTTCAACAGTGTGTGTTGGTTTTGTCGTTACACCGCGGCGTGACCAGAAGTAGAATGCCAATGCTGAGCTGATTAGCCACAAAGCTGCAAATAGGGCGGTGAGATAAGGCCAGATCCCTGGGCTATCCACAGTAACAACCGTCGGGCTTACTTGTTGGGCGGGCGTAGCAGTAACTGGTGGAGTGCTTGACGCTGCGCGATCACTTGCTTTTACCGCTAACTCTAGCCCCTGCGCTTTGCTGGTTTGTTCTGATTGCAAATCGGTGTTAAACCAAGCTTGAGACACATCAGGAAGCGAGATATTTCCAGCCTCTTTCGGAATCAAGACTTGCTTGTAAACAACGACAGCATCACCTGACTGAGTTGTGCCAAATCGCGGCTTCTCTTCATAAACACGTACCGAATTAGGGTAGGTGATATTCAGTTTTGGCAGTTGGTGTTGCGTTAAGTTGCTAGCCGTCATGGTGATGGTACGAGTTAACGAGTCACCCGCTTCCATTTCAATGGTTGGGTTGTCGCCTTCTAAACCATTACTATTTCCCAGTTGATTGCCTTGGCTATCGGACCATTGTTGAATCAGTTTGAAGTTTGATGTTGGTAACCACTCACCTTGGTAGCCTTTTGGTACGTCCTTCACAGTTACATCTAAGATTTCAACGGGCGTGTCGAGCTGGAAAAGGCGCGTTTTGCTTGAGTTGTTGGTTGAGTAAACAACGGCTCCAGTCAGCTTCGGTCCGTTAAGCTTAAATTGACCTGCTTTTTGTGACGAGATACGGAATGACTGTTGAACTACCGTCACCTCCTTTCCATTGAGAACGTCTTGAAATTGCTTCGATTCCCCAATAGGTTCCACATCTAAGCCTGAAGAGCTCGGTGGCGCTATTTTAGGATCTTGCAGCCTTCTTGGGTCAGCTTTGATGATGAGTTTTACATCAAGCTCAGCCACTTCTTCTGGGTACAGCGAGTTCTTGCTGAGATTAAGCTGGAACTCTGCCATATCATGTTGAGTTGGAGCGGCTTTGTTAATTGCAACATTGATGGTGATAGGCTTGGTTTTTGCCCCTTCAATATCAAAACTCGGGATTTGCAACTTACCCAAACGCAGTGGAGCAAGGCTAATGTTCCATTCACTTGATACCGAACGGCTGCCATTGACGATTCGCATCGACGACCCAAAGTTTGGTGTGCCAACATAGAAATCCTGCTGGAGCGCTGTTAGATCTAGAGCATCAGAGGAGACCTTTTCATCGGTTGCAACTCTAAGAAGGAACACTTCATCTTTGGTGACACTGTTATGTGAAACGCTCGCCACGGCGTTTGCAGCCAATACTGAGAAGGACGAGAAAGCTCCCAACAACAATGTTAGGAGTACGGATAAAAATGGCTTGTTTAAAAATCGCATGGTTACCACTTTTTGTTCTGGTTGTTAGGAGCACTTTTTTGTCGTGCTTGTAAAATCATTTGCGCTTTAAGCAGTTGGCTCGGGTCACGGGCGCTTTCTACTTGCTCAAGTTTTCGCATGTCAGGGTCGCTCGACAGAGGTTGATCTGAGGTTTGTGCTACAGCTTGCTGACTACTTTGCTCACCATCTTCTTTTGAAGCTTGTTGTGCGCTAGCACTTTGAGGTGTAGCGCCTTCTTGGTCACTCTGTTTCGGCTGATCACTGTTACTTTGTTGCGTGGCTTGCTTGTCGTCTTGTTTAGACTTTTCAGAGTCAGAGTGATTTTCAGGTTGGCCTTGAGATGAGTTTTGGTCTTGGCTACCGCGTTGATCTTGGTTACTGCTTTGATCTTGCGACTTGCCACTGGAGCTTTGTTGTTGATCCTGAGAGCTTTGCGAAGAATCATTTTGCTGACCTTGCTGACCTTGCTGACCTTGCTGACCTTGCTGACCTTGCTGATTTTGGTCATTCTGGTCTTTGGAGTCAGAATCGCCTTGCTGTTGCTGTTGCTGT
>NZ_JBFRSX010000074.1:0-10397 GCF_041473835.1 Vibrio sp. 10N.222.55.A1
TTTTTATAAGTTTTAAAATATACTGAATTTATAAAATAAAATATATTAAAGAAGTAAAAAACATAGATTGGGAAAAAATAATTATCGGTAACCCATAGCCTAGATTTATAAGCATATATCGAAGTGACCAAACAACAAAATACCACACTCAAATTATACGATAACGGAAGTTTCCTCCACCACAACAAAGAGAAAAGTAGCAAAAAATTAATCAATACAAGAGGGTTGCCTATTATTTCTTGCACCCATCGATCAGCCACCATATCAAAGCTTTTCGAAGAGTGCTCTTCAGATATAAATCTTTGAGCTTCGAAAAACTTATCAAATTCGATAAAAGCATAGGGATGAATGATAAAAAATATAGAAAAGAATACTATAAGGCAGAAAAATATTATTTTTATAAATTCCCCTAACTGCAATTTTTTCACTTCAAGATGGTACAATATGAAAAAAGAAAGAGCTATAAATGTGTTCGCAACGACGAATGCTTGCTTACTTAGACAAGAAAGAGATAAAAACAATATAGCAAGGTAAAAATCACCTTTTATATTTTTTTTATCTACATAAATACTATAAAACAATCCCACAGCGGCTAACTGAAATAAAACACCTAACATTTCTGGGTGTATTTCATTAAAAAAATGTGCGGTTACAGGATTTACTATAAAGAAAGCAGTTAGTATACAAGCTTTGGTCCTCGTCACACTCCGAATTGTTAGCTTATAAAATAGTGTAATTACAATTAGTCCTATAATAAAACCAACAGCTCTTATCGAAAAATTCACTCCTATTTCTGAATCGACTCCGATAACATTCAATATTGAAATTAAAACAAAATTGAGTGAGAAATATGTCCAACCATAAAATTGAGAATGATAAGTTGCATTCATGTTGTAGAATGCACTTGTCGTTAGTTGTTCGAGAGAACTTACAATTGAGTTCTCATCGATAGTCATAAACTCTTTTGAATTTATATTAGCAAAGACACAAATTCCATATAAAGCCCCATAGAAAGTAAAAAGAAGTAATAGTGATTTATTACTTTTAATGACGTCCATTATCATCTCCTAGAATAACTTTTAATACTTTTCTCCAATCACTCGCTTGAACAAAGAAGTATTGCGAAATTTTCTCAGTATTGAGTCTCGAGTTACTTGGACGCTTTGCCGGTGTTGGGTATTGTTCAGTCGTAATACTCGACAAGTTCGGTTTGCTATCAAGAACACCTCGCTCAACAGCAATATCAAAAATAGCTTCAGCAAAATCAAACCAGCTGACATGAGGCAAACCCGAATAATGGTAAATACCATATTCAACCTCACTCCCTTGAGTAATGCGTTTCGCGATTTGAATCAATGTACTTGCAATATCACCGGCAAATGTAGGCCCACCAAACTGGTCTCCGACAATGCTTAATGCATCTCGAGTCTCACCTAATCTGAGCATCGTTTTCACGAAATTATTGCCGTTTTCACCAAAAACCCACGCGGTACGAAGAATGATGTGCTTTTCACATGATTGTGCAACAGCAATTTCCCCAGCCAGTTTACTTTCACCGTAAACACCCTGAGGGTTCGTCGGATCTGTCTCGATATAGTCCCCGACTTTATTACCTTCAAAGACATAGTCTGTGGATATATGCAGAATTGCCGCACCAATGGTTTGTGCGGCTTGTGCTAGATATTTGGGACCATCACGATTTATCGCATAAGAGAGAGCAACTTCCTCCTCAGCCTTATCAACCGCAGTGTGTGCAGCTGCGTTAATAATAACGCTAGGTTGAAATTCAGTAACGACTGCATTTACAGCATCTTGATTGCTAATGTCAAGGTGCTGTCTATCAAGCGCTAACACTGTTATATTTTCATTGTTGGCCAACTGTTCAGTGAGGCAAGAACCAACTTGACCGTGACAACCGGTGATTAATACTCGCATTAAGCCTCAGCCTTTTTCTTTGCTTCATTAACCAAACGCGTTAAATACTGGCCGTACTCATTTTTCATCATTGGTTTAGCTAAAGTCAGAACTTGCTCATCATTTAACCAACCGTTGCGCCATGCGATTTCTTCTAGACACGCGACTTTTAGCCCTTGTACATGCTCAATAGTTTGCACGAAAGAAGATGCTTCATGTAAGCTCTCATGAGTACCTGTGTCTAGCCACGCAAAACCACGACCTAGTAATTCTACGTTTAAAGAACCGTCATTTAGATACATTTCGTTAAGAGTGGTAATTTCTAGTTCACCACGATGAGATGGCTTAACTTGCTTAGCCATTTCGACTACACGGTTATCGTAGAAGTAGAGACCGGTTACTGCATAGTTTGACTTAGGATGTGTTGGTTTTTCTTCAATTGAAACGGCTTTCATATTCTCATCAAATTCAACGACACCAAAGCGCTCTGGGTCTTTGACTTGATAACCGAATACCGTTGCCAAGCCTTGCTCTGTGAGTTCACAGGCATGCTTCAGCTGCTCACTAAACGATTGGCCATAGTAGATATTGTCACCCAAGACCAAACACACACTGTCATCACCAATAAACTCTTCACCAATAATGAAAGCTTGAGCCAAACCATCAGGACTTGGTTGAATTGCATACTCAAGATTAATACCGAAATCAGAGCCATCTCCAAGCAAACGCTGAAAGCCAGCGTTATCTTCAGGTGTCGTGATGATCAAAATATCTTTAATACCAGCAAGCATTAATGTCGATATTGGATAGAACACCATTGGCTTGTCATAAATCGGCAAGAGTTGTTTCGAAACACCACGTGTAAGTGGGTATAGGCGAGTACCAGAGCCACCAGCTAATACGATACCTTTCATTACTTCATATCTCCTGCTACTACACCTAGGCGCTCACGTTGGTAACTACCATCTTGTACATTTTGACACCACTTAGCATTATCTAGGTACCATTGTACTGTTTTACGAAGACCCGTTTCGAAAGTCTCCTCCGGTGTCCAACCCAATTCACGTTGCATTTTAGATGAGTCAATAGCATAGCGACGGTCATGACCTGGGCGGTCTTGAACGTAGGTGATTTGCTCTGCGTATTTGCTCTCTTTCGGTACTAGCGTATCAAGGATGTCACAAATAGTATTAACCACTTCAAGATTCTGCTTTTCGTTATGACCACCAATATTATAGGTCTCACCGACTTTACCCTCGGTCACGACTTTGTAGAGCGCTCGAGCGTGATCTTCTACAAACAACCAGTCACGAATCTGGTCACCTTTACCGTAGATAGGAAGATCTTTTCCTTCTAGAGCATTCAAGATGACAAGTGGTATCAATTTTTCAGGAAAATGGTATGGCCCATAGTTATTTGAGCAATTAGTGACAATAGTCGGCAAGCCATAAGTACGAAGCCACGCACGTACCAAATGGTCACTTGATGCTTTTGAAGCAGAGTAAGGGCTAGAGGGTTCATAAGATGTCGTCTCCAAGAACATTGGTAGCTCAGCACCTTCTGGAACCTCATCTGGGTGAGGAAGGTCACCATAAACTTCGTCTGTAGAAATATGGTGGAAGCGAAACTCTGCTTTCGCTTGATCTTCAAGTGTATTCCAGTACTCACGTGTCGCTTCTAGTAGCGTATATGTTCCAACTACGTTCGTTTCAATGAATGCAGCTGGACCGGTGATAGAGCGGTCAACATGCGACTCAGCGGCTAAGTGCATTACTGCATCCGGTTTATGCTCTGCAAAAACACGGTCAAGTTCTGAACGATTACAAATATCTACCTGTTCGAATGCATAACGTTCATTTGAATCAACATCGACAAGTGACTCCAAGTTCCCCGCATAAGTGAGTTTATCAACGTTTATAACGCTGTTCGATGTATTGCTGATAATGTGGCGAACAACTGCAGAACCGATAAAACCAGCACCGCCAGTGACTAATATCTTCACAAAAAACCCCTAACCTAACTTATTTTGATTCATGAACTGTGCATAGTGTAGGCATCTTTACCAAACACGCTACCGCCCTTTGGTAACAAAGCGAAAACCACACTACGCGTTAAAATTTAAAAATGTAAATAGGGCTATTATCTATCTAACGGAAAATATAATCAAAAAAAATCGTTAAACTTTGCTCCTGATGCTGTTTAAAGATTCAGTTCTCTATGTACACCAAACTCCAAACCTCGCTATACTCCTACCTTATAATTTTTCGCCCAATAATGAATAAGAGTTCAAGACATGCAAGAGTTAGTTCCATTTGTTCAAGAGAATATGATTTTAGCCATCGTATGGATCGGCTTGGTTGTTGCCATCATTGCGAACGTTATCAAGACATCAAACGCAGCGTACAAAGAGATCACTGCAGCACAAACAACACAACTGATTAACCGTGAGAACGGCGTTGTGGTTGATATTCGTACTAAAGATGAGTTCAAAAAGGGCCATATTACTGACGCACTTCACATTTTGCCGTCGGACATCAAATCAAATAACTTGGGAAGCCTTGAAAGCCGTAAAGCTGACCCAATCATCGTAGTATGCAAGACAGGTCAAACCGCTCAAGAAAGCGCTAACTTACTGGTTAAAGCAGGCTTCGAAAACGTAAGCGTGCTGAAAAGTGGCCTAGTGGCTTGGAGCGAAGCTAATCTACCTTTAGTAAAAGGTAAAAAGTAAGCTGACCTAATAAACTAACTTTCGGGTTTTGTTCGACAAATATGACGAACCAAGCCCAATTTAAATTTTTAAGGACAAGAAAATGGCTGAAGCAGCACAACAAGACGCACAACAAAACTTCGCAATCCAACGTATCTTCCTAAAAGACGTATCTTTCGAAGCGCCAAACTCTCCAGACATGTTTCAAAAAGAGTGGAACCCAGATGTAAAACTGGACCTAGACACTCAGAGCCGTGAACTTGGCCAAGGTGTGTACGAAGTAATCCTACGTCTAACGGTCACTGTTAAGAACGCAGATGACACAGCATTCCTTTGTGAAGTTCAACAAGGTGGCATCTTCTCTGCAAGCGAAATGGAAGCTGGCCAACTGGCTCATTGCCTAGGTGCATTCTGCCCAAACATCCTGTTCCCATACGCTCGTGAAACGATTTCTAGCCTAGTGGTTAAAGGTACGTTCCCACAACTGAACCTAGCACCTGTAAACTTCGATGCTTTGTTCATGAACTACCTACAGAACCAAGCTCAACAAGCTGAAGGCGAGCAGGCTTAAGTCTCAAAGTAGAACTTAATCCTAACGTTTCAAACGCTAGTTAACTCTTAAATGCACATCGTAACTTCTGCGATGTGCATTTTTTCTTTACACTGTACTAAGATAGAAAGCCTTCTGATTATTAGGAAGCTTTTCCAGAATTCTTCGATTTCCCTCATTATTTTTAGGTGGAAGCATGACAGATACAACTCGCCCGACTAACACGGCAGACGATTACGGTATAGACAGCGCTTACGGCAAAGAAATTGCCATGACTGTCATTGGCGCTGGTTCTTACGGAACCTCTTTAGCCATATCTCTAGCGCGTAACGGTGCAAACGTTGTTCTTTGGGGGCACGATCCTATCCACATGGCACGTCTTGACTCAGAGCGTGCAAATAATGAGTTTCTTCCTAATATCGACTTTCCAGAAAGCCTGATCATCGAATCAGACCTTGAGAAAGCAGTAACAGCCAGTCGTGACCTCCTAGTCGTTGTCCCTAGTCACGTGTTTGGCATCGTTTTAAATAGTTTAAAGCCTCATTTATCTGATAACTCTCGTATCTGCTGGGCAACGAAAGGGTTAGAACCTGAAACAGGTCGCCTGCTTAAAGATGTCGCGCACGATGTGCTGGGTGATGGCTACTCTTTAGCGGTTCTATCCGGGCCGACCTTCGCCAAAGAGTTAGCGATGGGCATGCCAACGGCTATCTCTGTAGCTTCACCTGATGAAGTTTTCCTAGAAGAGCTTCAAGAAAAAATTCACTGCGGTAAAACATTCCGCGTGTACGCAAACTCAGATTTCATTGGTATGCAGCTTGGCGGCGCAGTGAAGAATGTTATCGCAATTGGCGCAGGCATGTCGGATGGTATTGGCTTTGGTGCTAATGCACGTACCGCACTCATCACTCGCGGCTTGGCTGAAATGAGCCGATTAGGTGCTGCTCTTGGCGCGCAACCAGAAACCTTCATGGGTATGGCAGGGCTGGGCGATCTAGTACTAACCTGTACTGATAACCAATCACGTAACCGTCGTTTTGGATTGGCTTTAGGTTCAGGTAAAGACGTCGATACTGCACAAGAAGAGATCGGCCAAGTGGTCGAAGGCTATCGCAACACTAAAGAAGTTTGGTTACTATCCGAACGTATGGGTGTTGAGATGCCAATTGTTGAACAAATCTATCAAGTGCTGTATCAAGGAAAGGATGCACACTTAGCTGCGCAAGATCTGCTTGCTCGAGACAAGAAGTCAGAGCGATAACATCGCTTATTAAGTCGTGGAATGAAATAGATAAAATGGATGGAAAAATGAAACACTGTGAACAACAAAAAGTTTGGCAATGCATCGTAAAAGAAGCTCGACAGCAGTCTGAGCAGGAACCTATGCTTGCGAGTTTTTACCATGCCACGATTATCAACCATGAAAGCCTAGGGGCTGCACTCAGTTACATTCTTGCTAACAAGTTAAAGACGGCTTCGATGCCAGCCATGGCTGTACGTGAAGTGGTTGAGCAAGCGTTTGAAGAAGATGACTCAATCATTGATGCGGCCGCTTGTGATATCTGCGCGACAGTTACTCGAGATCCGGCTGTAGAAATGTACTCGATGCCTCTGCTTTATCTGAAAGGCTACCACGCTTTGCAAGGTTACCGAGTGGCTAACTGGCTATGGAAGCAAGGGCGTATTGCACTTGCTACTTACCTACAGAACCAAATTTCGGTTGCTTGCCAAGTGGATATTCACCCAGCCGCTCGTATCGGTAAAGCGATCATGCTCGACCACGCCACCGGTATCGTGATTGGTGAAACAGCCGTAGTTGAAAATGATGTATCTATCCTTCAAGACGTGACTTTAGGTGGTACGGGTAAAGAAGGTGGCGATCGTCACCCTAAAATCCGAGAAGGTGTAATGATCGGTGCCGGCGCTAAAATACTTGGCAATATTGAAGTGGGTGAAGGCGCGAAAATTGGTTCTTGCTCAGTGGTTCTTCAAGCCGTTCCGCCTCATACGACTGTCGCTGGTGTTCCTGCAAAAATTGTTGGAAAGCCGAAAACTGATAAGCCATCTTTAGACATGGATCAGGGGTTTAACGGTCGCTCTCAGAACTTCATCCATGGTGATGGGATTTAAGAGCAGATTCGGGATCCGACGAATAGCCGATAGCCGAGATGCGAAAAGACTCGCAGCAGATGCTGATTATTAATAAGAGCAAAATGACGATAATGATGAAACCCGTTCAATCAATGAGCACTGTTCTTTTGATATCTGCCAGCCTTGGTGTTGCTCTTTTGTCTTCATCATCATTTGCTGCATCTCAAGGTGAACTGAAAGGCGTATCAAGCGAAATCTCTCGTCAACAGAAAGCGCTCTCTTCCCAGCAAAAGAAACTCGATAGCCTACAGGCAAACCTCAAGAAGCAGGAGCTGTCCATCGCTTCACTTGAAAAAGCGATTCTAGACAGTAAAAAGCAGCTCAATACTGCTAATGCTAATATTGCTAATTTAGACACAAAGATTAAAGCGCTCACTGCACAGAAAAAAGTCCAGACAGACAAGTTAGAGCAGCTCATTCAGACTTACTACATGACGAGTCGAGCTAAGGCTTCTTCTCACATTCTCAACACCGGTGTAGAAGAAGATCGCATCAGTCATTATTACCAGCACCTTGCCAAAGCTCGCTCCGCAACCATTAAAACGATTGAACAGACGCAACTTGAATTAGAAGAAAGCCACAAACAGCGTCAACTTGAGCAAGAACAGATAGCAACACTGCTAAAACAGCAAACCACCAAGCGCGATACGTTAGCCAAAACTCAAACGCAGCGTAAGAAAACGGTTGGCAGCATCAAGAAAAACATCTCGGGTGACAAGAATTACCTAGCAGAGCTTCAGCGAAATGAAACACGCCTCAAAGCTGAAATAGCGAAAGCAGAAAAAGCGGCTCGAGAACGACGTAATGCCGTCCCTATGGATGGGTTAGCCAAACGCAAAGGTAAACTGCCTTGGCCAATCAAAGACAAAGTTCTGCATAACTACGGCTCACGCCAAACGGGTCAAATTAACTGGAAAGGCATGGTGATAAACGCCAAGTACGGTCAGCAGGTAAAATCGGTTTACTCTGGCACGGTGGTATTTGCAGAGTATCTGCGTGGCTATGGATTAGTGGTGCTACTTGACCACGGTAAAGGTGATATGACGCTCTACGGCTTTAACCAAGCACTTTTAAAGAAAGAAGGTGACAAGGTTAAAGCTGGCGAAGCGATTGCGCTTGCTGGTGACACTGGCGGCCAAACGCGCCCTTCACTGTACTTTGAGATTCGCAGAAACAGCCAAGCCCAAAACCCGAAGAGTTGGTTAGTTCGATAAAGAGCAGATACGGGATGCGAGTATCTTTCTTCGAATCCCGTATACCGCTTACTCGTCTCTTTCTATTTAGAGTTCAACGCCCTTACACCATCTTCTAATAATGTCAGCTGTTCAAAACCTTGCGCGGTCGCAATTGGTTTAACGGTCGCTATCATCTGCAGCATTCCTTGATGAACGACTTGCTCGGTAATTTGGGCTTTTGGAGACATCGCAGACTGATACGCCAACCAACCCGATGCGATCAAGTGAAGAGAAGTGACCATCGATTTCATTTCCGTATCCGTTGCTTTGAGCAGGTTCAACTCAACGAAGGCTCGCATGATATCGACAAGATTCGTTTGCAGCTTTTCTTGTACGGCCATGTAATCAAGGTGGAGTTTTTCATCACGTGACAATATTTCAGGCAGATTCGCATAGAAGAATCGGTACTTCCACATCAGTGTGAAGATAGAATCTAAGTAAGTCTTTAGTAACGTCAGGCTTTCTTGTTGGCCTTGAATCGGTGTGAACCTTTCAAGTAACTCTGTCGAATAGAGAGTAAAGATGTCACGGACAATTTCTTGCTTGTTGCGGAAATGGTAGTAGAGGTTACCAGGGCTAATCTCGATATGCTCAGCAATATGATTGGTCGTAATACTACGCTCACCGTGCTCATTAAAAAGCTCTAGAGCAGCGTAAACAATCTTGTCACGTGTTTTCATTAGTTATTAGTATCCCTATCCGTTTAGGGGTTCAGTATATCGCCACTAAACGGATAGATCGAGCTGTTAACATCTGGTCTAATTAGCATTAGCTAAAATAGAGCCGAATCAATCACTGCCAAACAGATCTCGTGTGTACACCTTATCTGCAACGTCTGCGATTTCTTCTACCATTCTGTTAGATACAATCACATCCGATACAGCTTTGAACTCTTCTAGGTCAGAATAAACCTTCGAGTTAAAGAAATGCTCTTCTTCCAATACCGGTTCATACACGACGACTTCGATGCCTTTGGCTTTTAAACGCTTCATGATCCCTTGGATGGAAGAAGCACGGAAATTGTCAGAGCCCGCCTTCATGATCAAACGATAAATACCGACAATTTTAGGCGAGCGCTTAATAATTGAATCCGCAATGAAGTCTTTTCGGGTACGGTTTGCATCAACAATCGCACCCACAATGTTGTTTGGTACATCTTGATAGTTTGCTAATAGTTGCTTGGTGTCTTTTGGTAAGCAGTAACCACCGTAACCAAATGAAGGGTTGTTGTAATGATTGCCGATACGAGGGTCTAAGCCAACACCTTCTATGATCTGACGAGAATCCAAGCCATGCGCTTCCGCGTAAAAATCAAGCTCATTGAAATAAGAAACTCGCATCGCTAGATAAGTATTTGAGAATAACTTTACTGCTTCTGCTTCCGTTGAGTGAGTAAACAGTACGTCGATGTTTTCTTTTTCCGCACCTTCCACAAGAAGATTCGCAAACACTTTAGCGCGTTCAGAACATTCACCAACGATAATACGTGATGGGTGTAGATTATCGTACAGGGCCTTGCCTTCACGCAAAAACTCCGGTGAGAACATGACGTTTTCGCAGTTCAGCTCTTGCTTAATACGCTCGGTATAGCCAACCGGCACCGTTGATTTAATAACCATCACCGCATCAGGATTGATCTCCATGACGTCTTTGATGACAGATTCTACAGAGCTGGTATCAAAGTAATTATTTTTTGGATCATAATCGGTTGGTGTAGCAATGATGACAAACTCAGCATCTTTGTAAGCCGCTTTATCTGTTGTCGCCCTGAAATTCAGCGCCTTATGTGATAGAAAGTGTTCAATCTCATTGTCTGCAACCCAGGGCGCGAGCACACTTT
>NZ_JBFRSX010000075.1:0-23412 GCF_041473835.1 Vibrio sp. 10N.222.55.A1
GTGCTTATTATCCATACAATCTGTTTAAGAGTGATTCGCAACGCTTGGCATTTTAGCTATGCGTTGCGTTTTGTGTTTAAGGTGGCATGCGGTAACTTCTGTATTGCGTTGCTCACACCTTAACAGGGCGATACCGCAATCAATCATCTAACCTTTTCATAGCTTTACGGTAAACATCGCTACGTTCGCGTTTTCCGACTGCTAAGACGGTTACAATGATGACATCGTCTTCAACTTTGTAGACGAGACGGTAGCCCGATTGGCGCAGCTTAATCTTATACATGTTGTCAGCTCCAGAGAGTTTTGAAGCCGGAACATGCGGGTTATCTAAACGCTCGATTAGCTTTTTCTTAAATTGTTGTTGAAGCGTTGAGCCAAGCTTTTTCCACTCTTTGAGTGCACTCTTTTTAAAGTCGAGTTTATAGGTCATCAATATTTACCGAAATACTCTCTTCAGATTCACGCTCTTTCGCAATAGTTAGTAGTTCAAGATCTTCGAGTCTGTCCATCATCATTTCGTACGCTTCGGCTGGTACGCAATAAAATGCTGGCTCATTTCGGTTCAGTACAGCAACAGGTTCACCGTAAGCACTAGTTGCAACTTTCATAGGGTTAGCTTTCAACTCAGTAATGCTTGCAGCAACATCGGCCAAAATTCTAGTGGTCATGTAATAGGTCTCTTAAGTGGTCTTTGTTTTGGTCATTTTAGCCTCAACCAAGAGGTATAACAAGTTGCTTAAGAATAATTCGCAACGCGTGGCATTTTTACTATGCGTTGGTTTATGTGTTTAAGGTATTATGCGGAGGCTAAGGTATTGGTTTGCTGACACCTTAGCAAGGCGTAAAGTGTCGATATCTTGGGATAATAGTTCTAGATATCTAATTCAAAATAGCTGCGTAAACCTTAATTTAGAGGCTCTTGAACCATGGTATTACTTATAGTTTGGTTGGCTATTTGGGTTTCTTCAGTCAAGCCACTTGCTTCTGTCGCCCGACGAACATACCGCATTAGAGTACAAAGTAGTTCGAATGGTTGGAAAAGTATTTTGTTTTTTATATTGGCTCACCTTACCTTTGTTCAACTATTTAGCTTTCCTGTAGATAGTTGGTTTTACTGGGTACTTCCAGTACTAAATGTTTTGTTTGTTATGCACATGCTCTTGCTCTTGGATTTGGTTCTAGATCGTTATAGTGTGGTTGATACTTCACGTTTTACCCATCGTTCAATTGCACCTTTTTTGGTGTCATGTAGTGCATTTATTGCAATGCTTTTCTACTCAGCTTATCTCAATGATGCAATACTGAGGGGAGTATGTATTGCTGCTCTCTCAATAGGTTTGACAGGGTTTCTAGTAACTTATAGAAATGTAAAATAGGGTCATACAGCTAACAGAGTATTTTAGGTTGATAAGAACCAAGCAAACCACAAAGGGCGCCAATAACGGCGCCCTTTGTGTTAGTTGGAAACGCTATAAGTGTCGTAGTCGCGAAGTAAGAAGATCGCAATACAGGCTGCGAGCATTGGCCAAGAGGCGAAGAACAGTAGGTTGTTGAACGGGTCCATGTATTTTCCAAAAGAGGAAAAGGTTGAGCCTGCATGAAGGACTAAAATGGCTCCGTAGGTGTACTTTTTCCACATGCCTACAACGAATGCGCCTAAAAATCCGAGCTGCGCGACACCCAGAGCCATCATCGCATTGTTCGAGATGTCGATGCCGTAAAAGCCAGACAGTACTTTTGTCGCGTGCTCAGGGACAAGGATCTTATCCAAGCCCCAGAATAAGAAGACGATAAAAATGCCGATTCTCAGCAGTAGTAGGCTAGTCGCCAGTTTGGTTTGAAGTGTCTTTTCCATGATATCCCTTGTGATGCATTCAATGATGCGATGATTTAAATGTTCATCAAAGGAGACCCATAGCCTTCGCGTTTTCTTTCGCAGTTTTTCAGTGGCTTATGTAACAGGAAATGTCTGGTTGGTTTGTTCCTCAACGTTATCGGACTCAAAATGCTGCTGCCTGAGTAAGCTGACAGTCAGGTTTATCGGCATCGGCTTATAAAAATAGAAGCCTTGGATATAGTCGACACCGAGCTTAGATAAGATTTTCACTTGGGATTCATACTCGACACCTTCGACGATGACTTGCATGCCTAAGGAGCGTGATAGTTGAAGCATGGACTCTAGCAAAGGGAGACCAAAGCTGGATTCGTCGGATATGTTTTTCACAAACACGCGATCGATTTTGAGAATGCTGAACGGGAACTGTCTTACGAAATCTAACCCTGCGTAGCCTGTACCAAAATCATCAATCGCGACTCTGACGCCCCTGTTCGATAGCTTGGTTAGGTTGTCTCTATTTTTGACCATGTCGGCATCAGAACATTCACCATATTCGGTTACTTCAAAAACCACCTGCTTGAGGATCTCAGGGTGTCTTTTAAAGATGCTGATCACTTTGTTAGAGAAGTTACTGTTAGACACTACGTTGCGGCTGATGTTGACGCTGATGTACTTTGAGTCGAACACATCTTGATTGCTTTTCAACGTCATTAATACTTTGCGCAGCACGAAGTAGGTGAGCTCCTCAATTAAGCCTAAGCTTTCAGCAAGCGGAATGAAAATAGCCGGGGAGACGTTACCTTCAATTGGGTCGTTCCATCGTAATAGTGACTCACAGCCGACGATCTCATTGGTGTTTTGGTTAACGATAGGCTGCATGTGAACATGAAGGTGTTGGTTTTTTAGCGCACTTGAAAGCGAATATTCTAAGCTGCGTTGGCTCTGCTTTTTATGCTTGATGGAAAGGAGAATAATGGTCGTGATTCCGGCCATCAAAAAGCCAAACCATAAATAACTCAACATGAAGTGAAGATAAAACTGATACCCAATGTATGAGGTGATGGTTAATGGGTAGGTGTTCGATTGTATCCGCACCTTGGCGATTGATGAGTCAATATCGATAGGGTGGATATCTCTTTTGATCACTTCAACTTTGGCCTGTATTCCATGGTTGCTGAGGCTTGTTTCAACAAGGTCATAGATGAAGTGTGGCGGAATCATCAGGCTCACTCCGGCATCTTCTTTGTTCGAGAAAATGAGCATGATGGACTGAACTTGCGTGATAGCCGAGTTGGAATACGACAGGGTCGTTAAATTCGGGTCGTCGTTGAGTCGCTGCCTAATGGTGCTGTATAGGCGAAATGAAACGTCAGCATCGGTGGTTGAACAGTAAAATCGGTTCTGTTTATTGAATACCGCTGCTTCTTTTACCCAATCGGCTTCAAAAACGTTTTGTCGAAGCTGTCTAACGATCGCGTCGCATGACTGTTCAGGTCTAACTTCAGATAAAAAACGGTCGAACCTTGATTGGATCCCTTCTAACCTGGTTTCGACTAACCTTGATGTGTCTTCGGTTAATGTTTGGTAGTGATGTGGTGTAAAAGGAATGAGCATTGCCATGGAAAAAAAGAAAGAAATGGCAAAGTAAAATGAAGTCTTGGCAATGTTTTGGTACTTGATATCCATAGTTGGAGAAGCGTTACCGATTTATGTGAGCATTCGATTTAATTTATAAAGTTAACGATTACGTAGCAATATAAATAATTAATATTGTGAATGCAGGCACGAATTATTGATATAAATAATATGTTTTATAGTTTTACCAGCAAAATCTGAGCGTTATCTCATTTATTTGAGTTGGCGAGGCGTCATTTTTGATGATTTATGCGGATAACAAATGCTTATATCCTGATAAATTTTATTGTTATTTGCTCTGGCTGAATGAGCTGAATGAGCTGAATGAGCTGAATGAGCTAAATATTGAGCCACGTTTAAATAAATAAAGTCACGACACGATTCGTTTTGGTGGTGGCAGCATAAAGGATGATTATGACAAAACTGATATCGGCACTCATAGCGGTGTGCTTCTCATTCTCTGCGTTGGCCTACGAAGGTGTTGTTGATTGCGAGAATGCGATGAATACCATCGAGATCAATCACTGTGCGGCAATTGAGTTGGAATCTGCACAAGCGGAACTGGATAAATACCTTGCAGCCAGCTTTGAGCACAATGCTTATGATGCTGAGCTGGTGGCGTCAATTAAGAAGGCTCAGGAGAGCTGGCAGGCGTACATGACAGCACATTGTGATTCTGTGTACACCCAATGGCGTGAAGGTTCTATTCGAGGGGTTATGGCGCTTTCCTGCAAGATGACGTTAACCAAGCAGCGCACGCATGAGGTGTGGGTGAATTTCTTAACCTATATGGACAGCACGCCTCCCGTTTTACCAGAGCCTTAATTAGCGCCGTAGGCAGGTTTAAAATACGTACAGGACTGTGCACCTGCTTCAACCTTTGGCGGGCTAATAAGAAAGCGATAGGGGATTGCCTTACTCTTTCGTTCTTAGTTCTTAGTCTCTAGCTTGAAGCATTACAGCTTGAAGTTTTACCTAGCAAGGATTCGATTTTGAATAATGTCAGTATCACGCTTATTCAGCTTGAAGTTGAATACAAAAACAAACAAAAGAATATAGATTCGGTCTCTGATCTTTTGCAAGCGGAGCCGTCAGTCGGTGATATTACTTTACTGCCTGAACTGTTCACGACTGGGTATATTTTTAACGAGGCTGAAGAAATTCACGAATTGGCTGAAGACTTCGCCGACAGCAGTACTATTGATTCATTAACTCAGCTTGCAGCGAAGCATCACACCTTGATTGTTGCTGGTATTGCCGAGAAAGATAGCGGCCAATATTACAACAGCGTCGTGGTTGTGGATGCTTCCGGTTTACGACACAAATATAGAAAAATCAGTCAAACCAAATTCGATAAGCAGTATTTCTCGAGAGGGGAGGAACGCCTCTCGTTTGAGCACAAAGGCTTAAAGTTTGGTGTCGCGATTTGCTTTGATATTTGGTTCCCGGAGATCATGAGAGGGTATCAGTCGGTCGACGTTATTCTTCACCCTGCCAACTTCGGTGGGCATCATAGTTTTGCCATTGCTCAAGCGAGAGCCTTGGAGGAAGGGTGTCACATGGTTACTTGTAATCGCGTCGGGCAAGATGTGGTTAATGCGTTTACCGCGACATACTGTGGTGGTAGCCGAGTCTACTCACCCAAAGGGGAGTTAATGACTCAGCTCAACGAAAGGCAATCGGTAGAAACCGTAAGTATTCAAGAACTCTCGATTGCGCCGCAATACAATGGCGTTGATGTTGAAGATGAGATGCAGCAAATCACCACTCTGTTAAACTGTTAAACTGTTAAACTGTTAAACTGTTAAACCGTTAAATCGCTAGAACAGAGACTAGCGCGGTATAAGATCGAAAAACGCAAGGTGATTAAGCCTTGCGTTTTAGCTTGGGAGCGAAGCGTTCTTAAGCTTGATCGTTCATTTGATTCAGATGCTCGACTGAATGGGCGTTTTTCATCCGCTGAGCTTGATGGATATTGACCATAAGGCGATTGAGCAGCTTTTGCAGTCGTTCAATATCCGGCAATTGTTGATTTTTGGCTTCGACTTCTAGTTCCAATGCCTGCTTAGAAAGCATGTTAAGGCCTAAGTTTAGTGACATGCCTTTAATGGAGTGCAGGGTGCGACAAAGTGGCTCTAATTCTTTATCTAAATAGTATTCGATGACACGATCAACCGACTGTTCGAACTCAATAATGGTTGAGTCGATGAGTAAGCTGAACCCTTCCGTGTCGTCTTTCAGTATGTGTATCACTTCTGAGTGGCTGATCTCTTCTTCCGTTAACCTCAGCGTTTCAATAGGCTTACGATGAAGCTCGACAATATTTTCATTCTCACTCGAACCTTCGGCTGCGGTTTGTTTCGGTAATCGACTTGAGAACTGTTGTAGGGCGTCGAAGAAACTCTCTTGCTGCAGAGGCTTGGTCAGAATATGGTCGACACCGGCTTGAATGAAGTTGTCATGCGCCTCACGGAATACATCGGCCGTATAAGCGAATATCAAGGTATCGAGTTTCAGCTTTTCGCGGATGTAATTTGTTGTCTCGACCCCGTTCATTTCAGGCATATGATTGTCCATCAAGATAAGGTCATATTGAGTGGTTTTGAGGCGTTCAATTGCTAGTTTTCCGTTCTCTGCATGATCGACATGATGGCCGAGCTTTTCACAAAAGCCCTGTGCAACAATGGCATTAATACGGTTATCTTCCACCAACAGGATACTTAACGAGTCATAACTGAGAGTTTCTGCATCGACTGTATGGGTTGCGATGTCTTTCGCTTTGCTTTCTTGCCATGTGATAGGCAGAGAGACTTGGAATTTTGTGCCAAGCCCAACAGCACTGGTTAATGTGATTTCTCCATTCATGAGGTTGACTAGGTTCTTGACGATTGCGAGGCCAAGCCCTGTTCCGCCAAACTTCCTTGTTGTGGAAGTGTCTGCTTGTTCGAACGAATTGAATACCTGTTCGTGCTTATCTTTCGGGATACCAACTCCGGTGTCTGTCACGGTCAGAATCAGTTGATTGTTGGGGCGATTGAGGTCAGCTTGAATGGACACATGACCCTCTTTGGTGAATTTGGTCGCATTGCCGCCCAAGTTGAACATGATTTGACGTAGCCTTGCACAGTCTCCGACGAGTTGGATGTTTTTCGGTATGTTATTTTCGATCAACAGGCGAATGCCTTTTTCATCGGCTAAGGGTTTTAGAGCGCTGCATACAGGCTGCATGACTTGAACAAAATTAAAGGGTGCCACATCTAGCTCAAGCTTGTTTTCTTCGACTTTTGAGAAGTCGAGAACGTCGTTGAGTATTGTCATCAAGTGGTGACCAGAATCGAGAATGATGTTGATGTTCTCTTTTGTTTCGGGTTCTTGGGTCTGGCTTGCAATGATTTGAGATATTCCAAGAACGCCGTTCATTGGCGTTCTGATCTCGTGGCTCATGGTAGACAGAAAATCGCCCTTAGCTTTTACTGCGGCTTCAGCTTTGGTTCGTTCGGCGATTAGCTCCCGAGTTTTCGCTCTCATTTCACTGTCATTACTGATCAAATTGTCTGTCATTTTTTGAAAGCTTTGTTTGAGATGAGCGATTTCGTCTTGGGTGTTTATATTTGAACTCAATTCCAGAGTTGCAGCACCTTGATCCAAATGGCCAGCGGCAACTTGGTTAGTGGCCTCAAGTAGGGTGTGTAATCTTCGATTAATACGCTTTGACGCCCACGCAGCAACAAGGAGTGATATGAACACGGAAAACAGTGTTCCGAGGATTAATATGTAGCTGGTTTGATTGGCTGAGTTCTCCGATTTTTCGACCCTGGTAATAATAAGTTGTTGTTCAATTTCAATGAATTGAGCAATCTCTTGGCGAATCTCATCAATCAATTTTTTTCCGGTTTGCTGCTGAGTGAGGTCGATGACACTTTGTATTTCAGCTTCGCCTTTATTGACAAGGCTGCGTTGATTGATCTCTTTCTCTCCAGACTGTTTCAGCCATGTTTTATGAATATCATCGATTCTATATAGGCGTTCTACTTGAGGTGGGTTATCACTCACTTGATTCGCAAGGGTTTGGAGTTTTTGAGGCCATACATCAAGCGCTAAATGGTAGGGTTCTAAAAAAACAGGATCTCCCGTGATCAAGTAACCACGTTCAGCCGTTTCTATGTCGACCGTTAAGCTGAGAAGTTCTTGAGCCCGAGCGATGGCTTTATGTGTGTGTACAACCCAATTATTGTCTTTTACAACCGTTCGGGTGTTTTCATGGACAGAAAAAGCCACGATAAGCATCAAAGCGATAGGAATCAAAAAGCTGACTAATAGCTTTTTCTGTAGGGATATATTGTCAAACCAACCCGCGATCATAAAACAGCGCTCTCCATGTCGTTGTTATTCACTGTTAGTGTAGATGATAATCAGTCGTTAAGTGCGCAAATAGTTGCTGAGTGCGTAAATACATATTTTAGCGTGTAAGTTTCGTATATTAACGGCATTTTAGGGGCGATTAAGCGGCGTTATTATGTTTCAAAGACAAAAAAGCTAGCTCAATAAGCTAGCTTTCAACGGTGTGATGAGTGTGGCGAGTATTAAAGCGCTTTTACGCTGCTTCGTTCAACAAGAGTAGGTTCAAGTTCAACGACTTGCGGATAAGCATCTGGAGTTTGTAATCTACTCAAAAGCGTATCCACTGCGGTTTTACCTAAACGATGTTTTGGCTGGTGGACAGTGCTTAACGCGGGTGTCATGTACTTCGACAGGTGGATGTCATCGTAGCCAATGATAGACAGATCATTCGGAATCGATGTGCCATCTTGCGCCGCAGCGTGAATCACGCCCATCGCCATCATATCGTTACTGACGAACAAGGCAGACGGCATTTCGCCACGAGTTTTCAATGTCTGATAAGAGTCAAAACCACCGTCACATTCAAAGTTGGATTCAACAATCCACTTAGGGTTGATCTCTAAATTGGCTTCTTCCATTGCTTGCTTGAAGCCTTGATAACGAGACGAAGCTTGATTACGGTGCAGTGGGCCAGTGATACAACCAATTTGAGAATGACCGTTATCTATCAAGTGCTTAGTTGCCATGTAGCCACCTTGGTGCGAGTTGTCTTGGATCTTATCGCTCGCAAACAACATAGGGCCCCAATCCATGACTACAACAGGCAGTTCTGGGTAGCGCTCGAATACATCGATATGTTCGCCTTCAAGGGTAGAACACATTAGCATCAGGCCATCGACACGCTTTTGCAGCAAGGTATCGATAGAGGATTTCATGCGTTCGCTATCGCCTTCGGTGTTACACAAGATAAGGTTGTAGCCTTTTTCGTAGCAACGACGTTCTACACCTTTCACCACTTCGCCAAAGAATGGATTGGTGGATGTGGTCACTAGCATTCCCAAGGTTTTGGTTTGCTTCATTTTCAAGCTGCGAGCCAATGCAGAAGGCGCATAGTTGAGTTCTTTAGCCGCACTGTTAACACGCTCAGCAATCTCTTCACTGACAAAGCGTGATTTGTTGATCACGTGGCTCACGGTAGAAGTCGAAACCTTTGCGAGCCGTGCGATGTCTTTCATTGTTGCCATAAAAAATCCTTGTGGGAATAACCTTCCACGTTGGGCGATATTCTGCCTGAAAACAGGGGCTTATGCTTGTTATTTGTTGTTACCGAATTTGAAGGCTAACATCCGTTAACTACGGTTTAGTTCAGGAGTTAGGCCTTCAAATAGGTATCAAGCTAAGCAGACAGTCGCTTTGCTAAGAACGCATCGGTTTCAGCACGGCTTGGAATCGACGTTTGAGCACCAAAGCGTGTCACAGAGATAGCAGCTGCAGCATGAGCAAATTTAATCGCACGCTCAAGTGGCATATCTTCAAGCAAGCCTGTCACCAACGCGCCGTTAAAGGTGTCACCTGCGGCAGTTGTATCTGTTGCTTCAACACGGAAACCTGCGATTAATTCACCTTCGCTGGCTTCATTACCTTGACCACGATGACTCACCCAAACGCCTTTCGCGCCTAGCGTGATCATTACCGTTTCGATGCCTTTCGCGTGCAGAGCCAAGGCAGCCTGATGAGCAGATGCGTTGTCCGTCACGGTAATGCCTGTCAGCACTTCTGCTTCAGTTTCGTTCGGTGTAATCACGTCAACACAAGCAAGCAGTGAATCCGATAATGGACGAGCAGGAGCCGGGTTTAGAATGACTTGCGTGCCACTCTCTTTTGCTACTTTCGCAGCGTACTCAATACCTTCAATTGGCGTTTCAAGTTGAGTTAGCAGGTATTTGGCTCCGCGAATCTTCTCTAGATGTGGTTCGATTTGGTCGCAAGTCAGCTTGTCATTAGCTTCTGCAGAAAGACAGATGCTGTTTTCACCCGTTGCGGATACTTGGATCATCGCGATGCCAGTTGGCGTGTTGTCTGCCACGATAACACCGTCGATGTTGATGCCGTCTTTAGCGAAGTCTTGACGAATGTTGATGCCGAATGGGTCGTCACCGACACAGGCGATGAAGCCAATGTCTGCGTTTAATCTTGCTGCCGCTACGGCTTGGTTTGCGCCTTTGCCGCCAGGAATGACCTGATAGTTCCCGCCAATCAAGGTTTCACCCGGACGAGGGAACGAAGGAACTTGCAGTACGTGGTCAGCGTTAACGCTACCTAAAACAATCAGTTGAGTCATGATACGAGCCTTATGATATATCGTATTTGAAAATGCATGGGTCTTTCTCATGGTGTTAAGTGCGCTCTCTTTTGTGAGCGGAATGAGAAACAGCGATGCACTGTCGGGGTTTGCTTTTGTTTGAGTCAGCGAGCCAATCAAAGCAGGGAGATAGGGAACTCCCTGCTTTATATCGCGTTACCTAGTAACGATTACTTAGCGATGATTTTTAGAGGTACTGGTACGTACTCGTCTACTGTTTCGCCTTTCAGTACTTTGTCTGCCATTTCGATACCTAGAGAACCGATTAGGTCAGGTTGTTGTGCAACTGTAGCGCCTAGTAGGCCGCGGTTAACAGCAGCGATGCCGTCGTCTGTGCCATCAAAGCCAACGATCATCACTTCTTTACCTGACGCTTGAACTGCGCGAAGTGCACCTAGTGCCATTTCATCGTTTTGAGCAAATACTGCTTGTACATCTGGGTTAGCAGCAAGCAAGTTTTCCATTACGTTCAGACCTTTAGTACGGTCGAAATCAGCAGGTTGGCTTGCAAGAAGCTCAAGGTCGCTGCCGTTTACTGCATTCATGAAGCCTTCACCACGTTCACGAGCTGCAGAAGTACCAGCAATACCTTCAAGTTGGATTACTTTCGCTTTTTCGCCCACTTTTTCCATGATGAAGTGACCTGCCATTTCACCACCGATTACGTTATCAGAAGCGATGTGGCTTACTACGTCACCACGGCTTGCACCACGGTCTAGTGTTAGTACTGGGATGTCTGAACGGTTAGCCATGCGAATTGCGTTAGACACGGCGTCTGAATCTGTTGGGTTGATCAGGATTGCCTTAACACCACGAATGGTT
This sequence comes from Vibrio sp. 10N.222.55.A1, assembly GCF_041473835.1. Lineage (NCBI taxonomy): Bacteria > Pseudomonadati > Pseudomonadota > Gammaproteobacteria > Vibrionales > Vibrionaceae > Vibrio > Vibrio sp. 10N.222.55.A1. The sequence goes on from NZ_JBFRSX010000075.1 coordinate 10,998, forward strand.
AGATCTTCAATGTTCGACAGCTCTTTGCTTGGGTCGTTTTGAGAATCAAGAACGATAAGCTTGTAGCCTAGCTCTTCAGCTTTCGCTTCTGCGCCATCTTTCATGGTTACAAAGAATGGGTTATTCAATGTAGATAGAACGATTGCCATTGTATCTTGCGCCTGTGCAGACACAGATACCGTTGTAGAAAGAAGAGCAGCAGAAATAAGAGTCGCTAATTTTTTCATGGTGTAAGTCCTTTGTGTAGGGTGAGCTAGGAGGTGAGTCCTAACTCGTAGTTACATTATTTATAGATTCTAATATTTTAAGGTAAAACAAACTGTTACTTTTATTAAACTAGAGTGTTACTTGTATTAACCTAGAGTGTGAATAGGTTTTATTTGTTTTTGTTGTCGACCAATACTGCCAGAAGAATAACCACTGCTTTTGCAATCATCTGGTAGTAAGAAGATACGTCTAGTAGGTTTAGGGCGTTGTTTAGGAAGCCGATAATCAGAGCACCAATCAATGTGCCCATGATACGGCCACGACCGCCAGCTAAGCTTGTCCCGCCAAGAACTACGGCTGCGATAGCGTCTAGCTCATAACCCATACCTGCGGTTGGTTGAGCAGATGACAAACGCGATGCCACGATGATGCCTGCCACTGCAGCTAGCAGACCACAGATTGCGTAAACACCGATTTTTACTTTGTCTACGTCGATGCCTGATAGGCGAGTTGCTGATTCGTTGCCACCCAGTGCGTAAACGTAGCGACCAAAGCGTGTGTGGTTAAGTAGGTACCATACTGCTGCGAATACCACGACCATGATCCATACTGGAACCGGTACACCCATTGCGTAGCCAGTACCGAACCAAGCGAATGCGTCTGCTGTGTCTGTGAAGCCTGTTGAAATAGGACGACCATCTGTGTAAACCATGGTTACGCCGCGAAGTAGTGTCATGGTGACAAGCGTTGCGATGAAGGCTTGAACCTTACCCTTCGCGATAATCACACCACTAATCGCACCTAATGCTGCACCTGCTACAAGAGCGGTTGGTACTGCGATCATCACAGGGATTTCCATGCCAATCATGCTGGCTGCGAACGCACCACAAAGCGCCAGTACAGAACCAACACTCAAGTCGATACCCGCGGTTAAGATAACCAGCGTCATACCTACAGCGATAATTGCGTTAACCGAGGTTTGGCGCAGAATGTTTAGGATGTTGTCGACAGTAAAGAAGTTCGGGTTTAAGAAAGAAACGACAACAATCAGGAAGAGCAAAGCAATCAATGACTTTTGATCAATCAGCCACTCTTTGCTGATTAACGGTTTTTTCTTTGGAGCTTCAGTTGTTTTGCTCATGGTTTTAGTACTCATGCTGCGTCCTCGTTGATCTTTTTACCGACCGCACACGCCAGTAATAATTCTTGGTTTGCTTCTTTAGCATCAAATTCACCGCTTACACGGCCTTCATGCATCACCATGATGCGGTCACTCATTCCTAACACTTCTGGCATTTCAGATGAGACTAAAATGATGCTCATGCCGTCGGCTTTAAATTTATTAATGAGTTGGTAAATCTCTTTCTTAGCACCGACATCGACACCGCGCGTTGGCTCGTCGAGAATCAGTACTTTTGGTTTGGTCATCAAGCCCTTAGCGATAGCCACTTTCTGTTGGTTACCACCAGAAAGGTTGCCAATAATCTGTTCGCGCGTCGGGGTTTTGATGTTGAATAGCTTGATGAAGTCATCTACTGCAATCACTTCGTCTTTATGTTGGATTTGACCGCTCTTTGTTAGTAGGTCAAGTGAACATAACGACATGTTTTCTTTAACAGAAAGCCCTAGAACTAAGCCATCGCCTTTACGGTCTTCAGAGATGTAAGCAATGCCATTGGCCAAGCCGTCTTTCGGGCTTACAGGGTTGATGGTTTTATTTTCTAGGTTGATGACGCCGCGTTCACTTGGAAGGGCACCGTAAATCACTTTCATCAGTTCAGTTCGGCCAGCACCCATTAGGCCAGATACACCCAGGATTTCACCGCGTTTTAGCGTAAAGCTCACATCGTGAACACCAGAACCCGTCAGGCCAATCACTTCAAGACAAGTTTCACCATGGCTCTGGCCGATACGTGGATATTGCTCGTCCAGTTTACGGCCAACCATCATCTCGATTAGGCCATCTTCGTCGGTGTCTTTTACTTCACATTGTCCAATGAACTTACCGTCACGAAGCACGGTGATGTCATCACAAATCTCAAAGATCTCTTTCAAACGGTGAGAGATGTAAACAATGCCACAGCCTTCATCGCGCAATTCGTTAATCACCTTAAACAGAGATTCAGTTTCGGTATCGGTTAGCGCATCGGTTGGTTCATCCATGATGATGACTTTAGATTCAAACGATAGGGCTTTCGCAATCTCTACCATTTGCTGCTCACCAAGGCTCAACTGACCTAGAGGCGTTTTCGAGCTGTGTTTCACGTTAAGGCGTTTAAGTAGCTTGTCTGCTTCTTGGTACATCTCGTTCCACAAGATACGACCCATGGTGCCCGTGATTTCACGACCTAAGAAGATGTTCTCGGCGATGGTCAATTCAGGGATTAGATTCAGCTCTTGGTGAATGATGCTAATGCCTGCTTGTTGAGAATCACGTGGCCCTTTAAATGCAGCAGGTTTTCCTTGGTAGGCGATAGTGCCGCCGTCCAAGTGATAAATACCTGTCAGCACTTTCATGAGCGTTGATTTACCTGCACCGTTTTCACCCATTAACGCCATTACGCGTCCTGGATAAACGTTGAGGCTTGCCTTATCCAGTGCTTTAACACCAGGGAAGGCTTTCTCAATTGAGTTAAGTTCTAAAATGGCTTGAGTCATGTCGGTTCCTTTACTCGGGGCCAGTTGTATTTGATTATTCTGTCTATGTATTGTTTTTGGTTCAGTGATGACACTGAGCTGTCGTTGCGTTTTGCTTGAGCTAAAAGGTTACGCCAGCTTGGAAAATAACATTTGCGTATGGTGTGCATTCACCGGTGCGAATCACTGCACGGCTTTCATGCGTTCGCTGTTTGAATTCTTCATGAGTGATGTAAGTAATAGAAAGCGATTTGCCACAACGTGCTTCTTCTGTCTTGATTAAATCAATCAGCGCTGCGTGGTGCTCTGGGCTTACTTTCGCAAACTCTTCTGCAATCACAACGCCTTCGATTTGAGATTCATCCAGCATGGTTTTTACCGTTTGCTGAAAGCTTGGGACACCGTGAGTCAAAGCAAGATCAATACGAGTTACGTGGTCTGGAATCGGCAGGCCCGCGTCACAAATCGTGATTTCATCTGTGTGGCCAAGAGTCGCCACTAGGTAAGAGAGTTCAGAGTTTATTAAAGTACTTTTTTTCATATCACGACCTATCGAAAAATAACGCTTGATGGGTTGAGAACAACTCAAGAAAAGCCATCGAAACGTTTCGATAGTGATAATAGTGTCTGATTTATCATTTGCACGTTTGATTGTTTTAGAGTGTGATAATGATCATCGAAACGTTTCGATGGGGCGTTTTTTGGTGATCTTAGTCACCGCCATTGATTGCATAAATCCTTTTACGTGGGTTCAATCGATAGCGCATATCCGAACTTACTAATGGTAATGATCTGGACGTTGGATGCTCTTAATCGCGCGAACACATTGCGTAGGTTATAGACTACGTTTGCAAGAACATGTGGTGACGAGAGTTGTCCGTCCCAACACACATCAACAATATGCTCTCTTGAAATCGGTCTTCCCACATTTTCCAATAACAAGCAGAGCACTGCTAATAGGCGAGGGCGCAAAGTGATTTTGTTTCCTTGCTGGTTGGTAATCGTTCGAGCGTCGATATCAATGATTAAGCCGTTGAAGTCTATTGTGTGGTTCATCGTGTTTTCTGTTCGTCTTATTCTAAATTGTGGAGATTGAGCAAATTGGCCTGCTGTTGGAGCGGGTAATTATTTAAGTGTGCTAATGGTCGAAGTGGGCGGGTTAACTGACACGATCAGTGAGCCTATTACTTTTAAAGCCGAAGACAATACTTACCGATTAATTGCTGGTTACAAATTTAACCGCATTGTTTCGGTTGAAGCTCAATACACAGATTTTGGTGATATCGCCCTGAAAACGAAATCTGGTAATAAGGTTTTCACTTGGACACCTCAAATCTTTTCGGTAACGGCGAACCTCGGTTACACGTTTGATAATGGCATTCGTCCATTTGGCACTATCGGTCTGTCGACTATTGATCTAGACATGAAGCTTGCTGATGGCTCTCGCCCTTCAGGAGATGGTTTTGATGATTCGGGAGATGGCATCCGTATGGGTGTTGGTGTTGGATATACGCCACCTACAATGTCTTCGTTGAGCTTTCGCTTAGCGTACGAAGCCGATGCTTTTGATATCGAAGATTACGAAAACGGACACAAGACAGAAGATACTGTTGTTCTGGATTCTTTCTACTTAGGCGCAATGTACACATTCTAAGTTTCATACTTTGCTAAACGGTAAATCGGTTTCTAAATGGGGCGTCGGTTAGCTCAACCCGTTTAGCTAAAGTGGAAGGCCGCAGTTTTTGACTGCGGCTTTTTTATGTTTAACTCTAGGCTTCACGAATATGAGCGGTAACAGACACGATGGCATGGTCCGTACTGAATTGGTCGTGTTCAAAGCTTGGATTGGTGAGGTGATGGTCTAACACTGTGTAGCTAGAGATCTCCATCAAACTAGACGAGTTCTGACAATCAAACTCGTTCGACATCAAAATGTAGTCCAGTACAGACCCAGATGCGCCGTAGTAATGGGTTGGCTTACGCTGTTCAAGCAAATCTTCTTCATGTAGCTGATGGTAAAGATCCCAGCTGTCTTTCAAGCGAAAGTGGGATAGCCAATGCTTGCTGTTTTCGTCTCGGTTGATTGAGTAATTCAACAGCCCTTTAAACTCATCATTAAACAGTGGCTTATTAAAGTCACCCATCAACACAACAGGTTGCTCGGTTTGGTAGCGTTGGTTGGTGATGTATTGATACAGCATCTGAGCTTCTAGACCGCGTTGGACACTTGATAGCCAAGAGCCAAGCTGTTCTTGGTGAAAACGAGTGAGCGTGTCACTTTGTGGTTTTGCACCTTGCTGAGTGTTGTCCGCATCGACAGATTCTGCTTTTGGTTCTGTCGGACGTTGTGATTTGAAGTGCACCACATAACAGTCGGTTGAACCTAAATGGGGTAACGTAATCGTCGCGTGAACAGGTGTTCTGTTGAATGAGAATTTGTCGCCAAGGTTGAATGCTGTCAGTAACGTCGAATCTGGCGTAACAGGCTGAACGTTTTCAATAGGGTAACGGGAAGCAATACCAACGACAGGTGAGGTGTATAGGTAATCATCTTCAACGTGTGCGCTATCGACCACTGCAAAGTATGGATAACCTAGGTCGTTCATCAATTGCTCTAAAGACTGCGGGCTAAATATCTCTTGGAAGCCAATCACATCGCAATCTAATGAACGAATCGCTTCAGCCATCCAATGTTGCTTCTTCTGCCATTCTTCGAAGCTGTAGATGTTCTCAAAATCATAATAAGCATTCGGTGGCTCGAGATAGTTCAGAAGGTTGAACGTTGCGAATGTTATTTGGTTTGGTTTGTTCAAAGTGTCATTCCATTTAGACCTAGGCAGCAAGGATACTCCAGTAAAAGTATAGTTTGTTGATTATTTAGAGCCTAAATTTCACTTTAGAAGCCAACCAAAGGAAATCTAAGCTGTGGAGGCTTGTGTCATTCAGGCTAAGCAATCAAAGCTCACTGCATCCAATAACTTCGAGTGGTGACGAGTAATTTGTAAATAAACCGTCAGAGATAGAGTGCTGATGGTTTTATTAGTTATTACATGATGTTAGATTTGAACCTATACTTGATTTAACGGCATGCATTCAAAGCCGATAAATCAACTTGAATATAGAATTCATGACATTTGAAGGGAGAGTCAAATGGGAACAGTTTTTCGACGCAAAGCCTCGCAACGCACTCAGTTTTTCAGGTTTAATTTGAAGTCATGTGCAATCATGTTGCCGCTTATTGCTTTACAACCCTCCGTTACTTACGCTTCTGAAACCCAATCAACTCCTGCTGTCACCGTTATTGAAACCACACAACTGGTTGGTTTTGGTGAAGCAAAATATCCAGCCGATTTCACTCACTTCGATTACGTTAATCCTGATGCGCCAAAGCAGGGCAAAGTGACCTATGGCAGCATAGGTACGTACGATAGCTTTAATCGATTCGGTTCCCGCGGCGTTGCTGCAAGTTATACCGGAGAGATTTACGATACCTTGATGTTTTCTCCGAGTGACGAGATTGATGCGTACTATCCATTGATCGCTTCAAAGGTTCGCTACTCCAGTGATTTCACTTGGATGGAAATCGACATCAACCCAAATGCTAAATTCCAAGATGGCGAGCCTATCACTGCGCATGATGTTGCCTTTACTTTTGACAAGTTCTCAACCGAGGGCGTGCCTCAGTATCGTGTGTACTACAAAGAGATTAAGTCAGTAAAAGCGGTCTCTGATTTGGTTGTTCGTATTGAAATGAACAGTCCAAACCGCGAAAAACTGTTTAGCTTCGCGCAAAGCACTCGTGTATTGCCGAAACATTTCTGGAAAGACAGAAAGCTGTCTGAGCCTCTAAGTGAGCCACCAGTCGGTAGTGGTCCTTATAAGATCATCAGCTACAAATCAGGCCAAAGTGTTACCTATGGTCTAGATGAAAACTACTGGGCAGCAGACCTACCAGTTAACGTTGGCCGCAATAACTTCAAGCAGGTGCAATACGATTACTACCGTGACGACACGGTAATGTTGGAAGCGTTCAAAGCAGGGGAGTTCGATCTTCGAACCGAGAATTCGGCTAAGTTCTGGGCTAACTCTTATACGGGCGCGAACTTCGATAAAGGCTACATCATTAAAGAAGAGATCAACCACGAGAAGCCTGAAACGACTCAAGGTTTCGTCTTCAACATTCAATCACCTGTGTTCTCGGATCCTAAAGTGCGTGAAGCGTTAACCTATGCGATGGACTTTGAGTGGATGAACAAGAACATGTTCTATGGTCAGTACAAACGTACTCGCAGCTACTTCCAAAACACAGACTATGAAGCGAAAGGCTTACCAAGCGAAGCGGAAGTCGAGTTCTTGTCTCAATACAAAGATCAGATTCCACCGCGAGTTTTCACCGAGGAATTCCAACCTCCCGTTACCGATGGCAGCGGCCGTATTCGTAGTCAGATGCGCACGGCTTTCAAACTATTGAAAGAAGCGGGTTGGGTGCTGAAAGACAAAGTCATGACCAACGAAAAGACTGGCAAGCCGATGTCATTTGAGTTGTTGATTTACAGCCCAACCACGGAACGTATCGCAACGCCGGTTCAAAAGAACCTTAAGCGCATGGGTATTGAGATGAAGATCCGTACCATCGATACCACTCAATACATCAAGCGCTTGCGTGACCGTGATTTCGACATGGTTTCGTCGTCATTTTCCGCAAACCCTTATCCTAGCCCGAACTTAATGATCGTTTGGAACTCTAACTATATTGATTCTACTTACAATACTGCAGGTGTTATCGATCCAGTGGTTGACGCGTTAACAGAAGAAATTGCGCGTAACCAACAGCACCCTGAAAAGCTTCTTACACTAGGTCGTTCACTTGACCGTGTATTGCAGTGGAATTTCTACAACATCCCGCAATGGCACGTTGGCGAATATCGCGTAGCAATGTGGGACAAGTTTGAGCGTCCAGATGTATTGCCTAAATACGATTTAGGTATCGATACATGGTGGATTTCAGAAGAGAAGGCGGCTTTGCTTCCTGAAAAACGTCGCTAGGAGTTAGTTAGCATGGCTGCGTATATATTTCGGCGTTTATTGTTGGTGATCCCCACGCTGTGGGCGATCATCACCATCAACTTTTTCATCATCCAGATTGCCCCTGGAGGTCCGGTAGAACAAGCCGTTGCTCAATTAGAAGGGCATAACTCTGGCATCATGGAGCGCTTTTCTGGTGGTGGACAAGAAGTTGATTTAAGCGAAAGTGACCAAGCGTCTGCCAGTGGCTATAAAGGCTCGCGCGGACTTGATCCTGAAGTGGTTGAAGAGATCAAAAAGCAGTTTGGTTTTGATAAGCCGATTCATGTTCGCTACTTCGACATGTTGAAAAATTACGCGACCTTTAACTTTGGTGAAAGCCTGTTTAAAGGCGGCAACGTTATTGATTTGATCATCGAGCGACTGCCCGTCTCCATCTCCTTGGGATTGTGGAGTACCTTAATCATCTACGTGATCTCGATACCTTTAGGCATTATGAAGGCGATACATCACGGCTCTCGCTTTGATATTTGGTCGAGCGCGGTGGTGATTGTCGGCTACGCGGTGCCGGGCTTCTTGTTTGCGATTATTCTGATTATCTTGTTTGCAAGCGGTAACTACTTCAGTTGGTTCCCATTGCGAGGGCTTGTGTCGAGTAACTTCGACCAGCTCAACTGGTATCAGCAAATTGGCGACTACTTCTGGCACTTGGCGTTGCCCATTTTCGCCATGGTTATCGGTGGATTCGCCACGCTCAGCATGCTGACCAAAAACTCCTTCCTTGATGAAATCAATAAGCAATATGTAGTGACTGCGAGAGCGAAAGGCTTGGACGAGAGCAGTATTCTTTATAAGCACGTTTTCCGTAACGCCATGCTGATCATTATTGCGGGTTTCCCAAGCGCATTTATTAGTATTTTCTTCACGGGTTCTATGTTGATTGAAGTGATGTTTTCACTCGAAGGAATTGGTCTGCTTGGCTTTGAATCAACCATTCAACGTGACTATCCCGTGGTGTTCAGCTCTCTCTATATCATGACCTTGCTTGGCTTGGTGCTGAGCATTATCTCCGACCTGACGTATACCTGGGTTGATCCTCGAATTGATTTTGAAGCGCGTTAATGGCGAACGAATAACAAGGTATTGATAATAAATGTTTAACAACCCTTTAGCTGAAGCTCGTTGGTTACGTTTTAAAGCAAACAAGCGTGGTTTTATCTCCCTTTGGATATTTACCATCTTGTTTGGCTTGAGCCTGTTCGCTGAGATCATTGCCAATGATAAACCACTCTTGGTTTCTTATGATAATCAGTGGTTTGTGCCTGTTATCAATGAATATGCCGAGACGGAGTTTGGTGGTGAGTTTGAAACCGAGGCCGACTACAAAGACCCGTATGTTATCGAGCTCATTGAAGACAACGGTTACATCGTGTGGCCAATCATTCCGTTTAGCTACGACACAATAAACTTCGATATTTCAGGTGCGGTGCCATCGGAGCCCGATTCGGTGAACTGGTTAGGGACTGATGATAAGGGGCGAGATGTATTAGCTCGTATCATTTATGGTTTCCGTATTTCCGTTCTATTTGGTTTTATTCTGACCATTGTATCGAGCGTGATTGGTGTCGTGGTTGGCGCAACACAAGGCTACTACGGTGGCTGGGTTGATCTATTCGGACAACGCTTCATTGAAGTCTGGTCTGGTATGCCGACCCTGTTCTTGCTGATTATTTTGTCGAGTTTTATTGAGCCGAATTTCTGGTGGTTGCTCGGGATTATGGTGCTGTTTAGTTGGATGAGTTTAGTCGGCATCGTGCGAGCGGAATTTTTACGCTGCCGAAACTTCGATTATGTGCGAGCCGCGCAAGCCATGGGTGTTGATGACAAACGTATTATGCTTCGTCACATGTTACCTAACGCGATGGTTGCATCGTTAACCATGATGCCGTTTATTCTTTCAGGCTCGGTGACCACACTGACTTCGTTAGACTTCTTGGGCTTTGGTCTTCCTGCGGGTTCGCCTTCGTTAGGCGAGTTGTTGGCGCAAGGTAAAGCTAACTTACAAGCGCCTTGGCTTGGCATTTCTGCCTTCGTCGTGCTTTCACTGATGCTTACGTTACTGGTCTTCGTTGGTGAAGCGGTGCGTGATGCTTTCGACCCGCATCAACAGAAGTAAGGATAGGTTATGACTTCAAATACAACGCCTGCTTCTCCGGTTTTGACCATAGATAAACTGTCTGTCGGTTTCGGGCGAAAAAACTCGATAGAGCAAGTGACACAAGATGTCTCTTTAGAAATATACAAAGGTGAGACACTTGCTCTGGTAGGAGAGAGTGGTTCAGGCAAATCGGTTACCGCTAATTCAGTATTGAAACTGCTGCCTAAAGGCTCGTCACATTACTTAAACGGTAAGATTAACTTCTCTGGCACCGATATTCTGAGTTGTTCTGAAAGACAACTGCGCGGGATTCGTGGTGGTCGCATCGGCATGATCTTTCAAGAGCCCATGGTGTCGCTGAATCCGCTTCATAGAGTCGGAAAACAGCTTGTTGAAACCCTCGCGATTCACCGAGGTATGAGAACCAACAAAGCGCAAGCCTTAGCGATAGAGTGGCTATCCAAGGTTGGCATTCGCTATCCTGAGCAAAAGATTTCAGCCTATCCGCACGAGCTATCTGGTGGAGAACGCCAGCGCGTGATGATCGCGATGGCACTGATCAATGAACCAGAGCTGCTTATTGCTGATGAGCCGACAACGGCTTTGGATGTATCGGTACAAGCGCAGATCCTCGACCTTCTAAAAGACCTGCAACAAGAGCTCGGTATGGCAATGCTTTTCATTACTCATGACTTAAGTATCGTTCGTAAGATTGCCGACAGAGTAGCGGTAATGAAAGATGGTCGCTTGGTTGAAAGTAACGACTGTCATACCCTGTTTAACGCGCCTGCTCACCCTTACACTCAAAAACTTATTAACTCTGATCCGAAAGGTTTGCCCGTTCCTGTGTCACCCGAAAGCAAACCGCTACTCGATGTAAATCAACTTCGTGTTTGGTTCCCGATCACGGGCGGTTTATTCAAGCGCACCATTTCTCATGTTAAAGCTGTGACCGACATGGAGTTCACTTTGAAGAAAGGGCACTCAATCGGTTTGGTTGGCGAAAGTGGTTCTGGTAAATCGACGACCGGTATGGCGATACTTAAGCTGGTAGATAGTGAAGGGTCAATCACCTACTCGAGTGAACAGCTTCAAGGTTTAGATCGAAAACAGATGCTTCCGTTTAGAAGCCGTATGCAAGTAGTCTTTCAAGACCCGTTTTCTGCGCTAAACCCGAGAATGTCGGTCGCTCAGGTGATTGGCGAAGGTTTGTTAGTGCATCAACAATTGGATGAGCACGAACTCGACCAACGCATCTGTGACGTAATGAAAGAGGTTGACCTCGATCCTGAAACGCGTCACCGTTACCCAAATGAGTTTTCTGGCGGTCAAAGGCAGCGTATTGCGATTGCTCGTGCTTTGATTTTAAAGCCAGAGTTTATCCTGCTCGATGAACCAACATCGTCATTGGACAGAACCGTTCAAGCTCAAGTATTGGATTTGCTGAAGTCACTTCAAGAAAAGTATGGCCTGACCTATTTGTTTATCAGTCATGATCTGAATGTCGTGAAATCCTTGTGTCATTACACCATCGTCATGAAAGCTGGCGAGGTAATAGAGAAGGGCGACACTGAGACTTTGTTTGGTAATCCGCAGCATGAATATACTAAGCAGTTGGTGAGTCTTTCGAATGTTGGTGGTGTTTTATAACGCAGAGAGTTTGTTTAAAACAAATGGGCTCTGGTTGAATTCAACATGGTCATTTCGTTGTTTTAAGATTACACTGCGCCCAATATTTCAGAAGTACATATTTAGGTAGAGGTCACCATGGACCAAGAACATTACGAAGACGCTGATTACGAAGGCCAAGAGCTGGGCGAAGAAGGCGAAGAGATTGAAATTGAAGCAATTGGTATTGATGTTTCATCACAGCCAATCGAGCTCTACAAAGTGTTTAAAATTGCTAACCTAGTGAGTGGTGGCGGTGAAGCTAAGCACATCATCTCTGAAGGCTACGTAGCGGTAAATGGTGAGCTAGAAACCCGTAAGCGTCGTAAAATGTACGATGGCGACTTCTTTGAATTCAACCAAGAATACTATGTAGTGGTGTGTGATCAGCCAGTACAAGAAGAATCAGAAAAGCCGAAAAAGAAAGAAACGCCTAAAAAAGAGAACAAGGCGAAGAAAGGTCAGTCTAAAAAGGATTCTAAGAAGAAGGAATCTAAGAAAAGCAAAGCAGAAATGCTAAGCGCAAAGGCTGAACCAAAGAAAGAGAAAAAAGAGAAGAAACCGAAAAAGAAAGCGGATACGCCAAAGCCAACACGTGATGACAAAAGCGGCCGTAATTCGATTGAGTTCTTCTAAGTTATAGCTCTAAACTACAGATCTAAAACTATTCTTTTGAAATTCGAGCAACGTTAAACTTAACGCAAAACCGAAGTTTAACGT
>NZ_JBFRSX010000076.1:0-18347 GCF_041473835.1 Vibrio sp. 10N.222.55.A1
GGACGGGATTGAACGTAATAATTATCGCAGAAACTTCTTTTTTATTTTCAATCATAAACTTATCATTATCTTATTTTATAAAAACTGATTATAGCTAAACTACTAACAACCGAGAAAAATAAAATTAAAGACAGATTTCCAACTAAGGAATGGGCTGGAAGTATAATCCAACCCGACCTAATCAGTTATTCCTAAAGGTGTGATTTATATATTTTATCAAGATTATCTACTTGATCGAAAAAATACGCTATTGAATCTTTCGGTACATCAATATCATCTCCAAGCTTCATTTTTTCATACTGGGTGATAACATTATTTATTGCACTCTCCAATTCCTCTGAATCAGAAGAGAATGGAATAACATTCCCATTTTCACCTTCAATAATACACTCAGTAACACCACCGGAGTCAGTAGTAATAACCCAAACATTTCTAGCAATAGCTTCCCTGACGGTTAAACCAAAGCTTTCTTTACACCTGGAAGGGAATAACAATACATCGATAGAACCAAAAAAATCATCAATATTATTTTGGTTATACCCAGGAACGATAGTACAATTATTTACGTCCGATAAAATATGATCCGGATAAGATTTATGCCCTAAGTTTATCATATTATCTACGATTCTTAAAAAAACGTTAGGATTATTAATATTAGAAAAAGCTTTTATTACTAAGTCACTACCTTTAATCGGAGTATTACCCCCAACATAACCAAAAGTTATACGACCGTTAAATTTTTTAACTATTGATGCTTCCGGCATAAGAATGCCATTTTTATTAACGGTTAAAGGCTTAGTGTGCATATTATTTACATCATGAAGCTCAGCAGTATATCTACTCGGAGCTAAGACTTCACATGCATTCTTGAGGTAGTGTCTGAGTTCAGAATCCCGAAGCGAAGGCACTTTTTTATTCTCGGTACAATTCTTACATTTGCTTAAATCAATTTTATTTTGACCACAGAACTCGCCTTTTGAATCGATCATAAACTGCTTATAACATAGCCACCAAGCATCATGAACAGTGATAATGTAGTTTATATCATTATCAATACAGCTTTGAATAACACCGACTCCCAGCCCTTGTAAGCAATGCATATGGGCTAGATCAGGCTTAACAACTTCTAATATTTTAGCTACTGGATCTACAATTGATTTATTGTTGTAAAGCTCCATATCCTCATTTGGTACAGGCACACCAAATACAGTTACACCGTCTACTTCATAACGAATAGGTTCATAAGAGCGTAGAGCATCATCGACAGGAAGAGTCGTAACCACATACACTTCATAGCCTTTATGTCTTTGTAAAAGCTTATTTATCTGCTCTGTGACGATCGTAGCACCACCAAAGGACCTTGGAGAGTAAAAAACGTTGAATACAACTATTCTTGGTTTGCTCTTAGTGCAACTATAATCTCTTACAATTGGCATTAACTGGGAGTTTGCAATCGACTCTGTATTATAGCGAGCCAAAACAGTAGTATTTGCTTTGATTGCCATATCTTGTCGTGTTTGCTCACAACTAACGAGTTTTGTAAGCTTGTCAAACCACTCAACCTGATCACTAGCTATATAACCATTTATGCCATCGTTTATTACATCGACAAAGGCACTCAAAGGAGATGATACAGACGGGAGTTTTACTATAGATGCTTCAATATATTTAATATTACTTTTAGCTTCATTAAAAATATATTTCTCTAAGGGTGCAATACTGATATCGCACTCAGATAGTAGACGCAAATACTCGGAGTAAGTACAAAGTTCAAAACGTTCTACTTGAGCATCAAGACCGTCAAAACAAGATGGTAGCTCCAATAAGCCAATAATTCTAAAAATAACTTGAGAGTTTTCTCTCAGTACTTTCGCAATAGACAAAGCGGCTTCTTCGAAATCAATATTATGAGTTGATGTCCCTGACCCATACACAATTCGAATTTTATTGTCTACTTTCTGTTCATTGTCCGAATTTTTTAATATCTCATTAACGAGTTGAAGAGTCTCTGAGTCTAGGCAATTTTCAAGTACGAAAACATTTTCGACGCCTTCCGCCTTCATTGAATCAGCTAAGCCAGAGGTCGAAGCAATTGCCATATCACACGCAAGAAGTGCACGCTTATAAGAATTAGCACCTTCCAATACTTGAGCTCTCACTTCGCTCGAAAGATCACTAATAGTTTTACTCTCTGCGAGTATAGTTTCGTTAAAGATAAGATCATCAACTTCCCAAAAAGTTCTTACATTGAGGCGTTTACACTCATCAATCAAAGCCAATACAGTATCAGTGCTTGGAACCCGATAAAAAATAACTACTGATGAGTGGGATATACTCATCCTCGACTTATAGTAATCAGTCCAAGAGACCACTTCACACTTAAAGCCCAATAGCTCCAGCATTTCTTTTTTCTGTGTAACTCTGTATTTAGTACACTGTTGTATACTTAACTCCGCGATGATTGTGACTGAGTTTAGACAAACGCCATGAGCTAATACTGAAGGTTTGTTGATAAAGTCCCTCTCAATAAAACTATGGACATGTCCTCTCGCTGAATTACTCAAAGCTGTGCGTACTAGAGTGCGTAAACCGCCTGATTTAAAGACTTGAAAAGCATAATTTAAGGTATTTCTCAGACCTTTCTGACGGATAATTCGAGGTAGATAGAGGGCGAGTTCCTTCACTCTCTTGACTTTTGAAAGTACGGCTATAATTGGCTGCACAGCTCTCCAAGTGTTAGAACTCTCAATGGAACTTAAACGGTTAACAGCGCTATCAAGAGAGTCGATTTGCTCTTCTAACGATTCAACCTTATCACTTAATGAGTTATTTTCATTAGTCAAAGTACTTACTTCATCTAAAACTTTACTTCTGAAGAAGTCTGATTTTGAGTATAAATCAAAAAAATTTTGGTATTTTTCAGAAGGAAAGTTTATGTCGGAACCAATGCGAGTATATAACTCATCGAGTATTGCTTTAGCCGATGCAAATTTACCGACACCAATTAGATAGTCATATAACTTATGATATTTAGAAGACTCAGAGCATTCAGAATGCACAACGTATGACAAAAGTTCTAGATCGAAATCCAAAAAGCGACGTTCAACACGAAACTGTTCATACTCACTTCGGAAAAACTTTGAGTCATTGGTAGCCAAACTCAAATTCTGACCGTCTCCTCTCACCCGATACGCAGACAGTTTATGGCTAAGTAATGTAATATCTTCAGTAGAAGACAACCTTAACCACAGATCGTAGTCTTGAAGTTGAAGTAGCCTTTCATCGAAATAACCATACTCTTCAAAAATGTCTTTATGGAACATACCTGAAGTCGCACACAACATATTTCCACAATCAATGAAATGCTTTTTTATCTCTAAACTACTAAATTCCTTATTAAATATACGGGATAATTCATGATCGCAGACATTTTTCTCATCATCAATAGTGTCCACCCAAGAGAAAGAAAAACGAGCCCCACTCTCAAGCATCAACTTCAATTGCATTGCTAGTTTGCTATCGTAATAAAAGTCATCACCTGAAAGTAAAGTAATATAAGTTCCCTTGGCATTTCTAATTGCTAAGTTAGATGCATGAGAAGGAAAGGTATTATTATCAAGGGCGATTAATTTAATTTTATCGCTTTCAGATTTATACTTTTTTACTACTTCAACCGTACCATCTGTAGAGTTATTATCGACAATAATTAGCTCAAAGTTTTTATAACTTTGAGATAAACAACTTTCAATAGAATCTGAAATGTAATTTTCATGATTATAAGTAACCATGCATATTGAAATTAGAGGAAGGCTCGATTCATTCATAATTAATTAGACCAGCTATTGATCAAGTTCACTATATGTTTTTGTTCTGATTCAGTCAAAATAGGGCTTATCGGTAGGCTTAAAATATCATCACAAATAGCTCTAACTTCATTTTTGTGTTCTATTTCAGCGTACGCCACCTGTTCGTTGACAAATTTAGGGTAGTGTTTTTGAGTTTGAACACCATTTTCTAACAAGTACTCACTCAATTTTTCTCGTTCAGATGTCTTGATAACAAATAAATGAAAAACATGGCTTTCTTCATATTTCCATTCAGGGAGTGTTACTAAATCATTGTTAATATTATCAATGTAATAACGTGCAACCCTTTGACGATTTTCAATATCTTCATCAATGTACTTAAGCTTAACTCTTAAAATAGCTGCTTGTATTTCATCTAACCTGCTGTTCACACCTTTGTAAATATGCTCATACTTTATGTGGGAGCCATAGCTTCTTAATGCAGAAACTATTTCCTTTAGCTTCTCGTCACTTGTTGTAATTGCACCGGCATCACCTAGAGCACCTAAGTTTTTCCCTGGATAGAAACTGAAGGCACCAGCATGGCCCCAAGATCCCGCTTTTTTCCCATCAATCATAGCTCCATGTGCTTGTGCACAATCCTCTAGTACCAACAGGTCATAGTCTTCAGCTAGCTTACAAATTTCTTTCATTGGAGCTAATTGACCGTACAGATGTACCGGTAGTATAACTTTGGTCTTTGATGTGATTTTTTGAGCGATTTTGGAAACATCGATGTTAAAGTTATTTGGATCTGCATCAACTAATACAGGAGTCAAGTTACACTCGGAAATAGCAAGCACCGATGCTATAAAAGTGTTAGAAGGGACAATAACTTCATCACCTTCGTTAATCAACCCCATAATTTTCCAAGATTTTAAAGTAAGCGTTAAAGCATCTAAGCCATTGCCAACACCGATACAATATTTGGTTTGACAGTACGTTGAGAACTCTTTTTCAAACTGTTCTAACTCATTTCCCATAATATACCAACCAGAATCAACAACCCTGTCAAAGGAAGCTTTAATCTCGTCTTTATATCTTTCGTTAAGTGTCTTTAAGTCTAAAAATGGGATCATGATTGGTACTCGATAAATTTTTTGTTTTCATTGAAAAAGGTGTTGTAACAAGGCTTTGAATATTCGAAATAATAATCAAACTCAGATTCTGATACTATTTTAGCGCCGAATTTTTCGTGGAATCGAATTACTGATTTGTTATCTTTTCGTACGTCAAAATGACAGTTTTCAAAGTCTAAATGTTTAAAAGCAAATTCATAAACTAGTAACGCACTTTCGATTGCTGAAGTACGTGTTTTATCACTATTTAGTATCCAACTTCCCCAGCAAAATGAATTACGTTCATTGAGAAAATCGTACAGCCTGACTGTACCAATTGGAACACCATCAAGTCGATTTATAATAAAATAGTATTCTTTCTTCGCATCTTCTCGTTTTTTATAGTCTGACAGCCATTGCTTTTGAGAACTGATATCAGCACTTGTTCTAGATAAGTGCTTGTTCAATTGAGAATTATTCCTTAAAGAGAGTATGAACTCGGCATCATCTAAAGTAGCCAATTTTATATATATAGTTTTACCACGCATATTAATTACCTTTTACATAACATAGGAAATCATCGTAATCTCTAATATAATCTGACTCATCGTAAACATTACTCGCGAGTACTAACAAAACACAATCATGAGAAAAATCGTGCATTTCTCTCCATTTACTATTGTCGATATACAACCCTTTACTTGGGTTATCGAGTACGATGCTCTTTCTCAACCTACCATCATCGAGGACAATTCTACAGCTACCCTTCACACAAATCGCTACCTGCTCTAAGTTTTTGTGAGCATGAAAACCTCTAGAAATTTCATTCTTTGTATCATAGATATAATAAACTCGTTTTATATCAAACGGGATATTGCGTTGCTCTTCTAGGGATATCAGTGAGCCTCTTTGATCACCAAGGACGCTGAACTCTAACATTTTAATCATCTAGTTTTTCCAATAGTTTTTCTAGTTCTGTGACATTAACTTTCGCATCGCCGTGAACACAGCTTGAGTTATCATCAGGAGTAGTAAGGAAGTGAATCAAATGAACATTTGAAACATCTGCTAAGGGCTGAAATACATAATAGTTAGTGCTTTGTGCCGATGGGTATAGCGATATAGCTGTACTACCTGGTTTCATGAATAATAAATTGGTAAAGGCAGCACCAGAAGCACCGACTATAACTTCAGCTTGTGAAAATAAACTATACTGATCAACAAAATCAAGAGAACCAGGATCAACAAAGTCGAATCCTTTCTTATACAGTAACCTCTCTAAATCTAGAACATTACTGAGCTTCCTTAGTTTGGTGTTTTCTCTTTGCAAGTATATTTTTTTGTTTTTCAAAATATAATTGTTCGATAGTGTGTTTTTTGACAATTTATCTTTAACTTTTTTCAAACAATCAGAAGAAACAAAAAACTCCTTTTTCGGATTAGGCAAAGACCGAGTATTATCAAGAGAAGTCCATAAAGGAGTACAATAGATTAAACTTTCGCAATAAACTAACTGACCCTTTTTTACGTGACAGAGATGATATTCAGTATTTTTTAACTCAGTCAAGAGAAGTTCGATAAGGGAAAGACTTTGTTGAGGGGTTCCCTCTTCAACTAAAATGGTTATTTTTTCATCTTTAGATCCAATATACTCCATCATATTAACTAGCTTTGGTATAACCTCTGTAACCCAGTGATAATAATTATTCGAATGTTCTTTTAATAAACTTACTACCAATCCATCTAGAGTTAACTTTTCACGAATAAACGAAATCTGAAAATCGAAACCTTCCTTTTCTTCATATTTCAAGAAAATATCTGGCCGCTTTAAATCATGAATATTTTCCATTAGGCTTAATTCATGATGGTACATATTTATTCCGGAAATTACAGCATCTGTAGAACCAATAACCTGAACTCCGCTTAAACGCACAACTTTTGTATCAGGTAGTCTACCTTCAAGCGATGAACGTTTACATTCCTGATTATCTACATACAAGAGTGGTCCCTGTACACTTGCATAACGTTCCGACACATGTCTGATAATTTCACAGTCCCCCCCCAATAACTCTAAACCCTCAACAAGCCGTACATCAAGGCAATTATCTTCAGGTTTGTTTTCTTTAGATTTAAAGAAACTTATTACTTTAAAAAAAATATGACGATAGAATATTATACTGTCAACATATTGGTGACGAATAAATCTAGGGAACAAATAATATATACTTCTCAATAACATATAAGATCCATTGGTAATTTTACAAACTATTAATCCAAAGCGTTCAATTCAACATCGCGCATAATTATCGTTTCAACAAACGAGCATACCCAAAGCCTGATCGACCAAAACCATTTCCGTTATAAAACATAAGATAACTTTCTTTTACTTTTATTACATGAGGGTATGCTATCATTTCAGAATCCCAGCCCGAAGCGCTAATATCAATTCCTGAAAGGTCGTCATTTCTATTCCAAACAATTCCATCCTTCGACTCGGCATATCCAATACGATAGCTAGCTTTTGGATCAGTTCTATAGTTTGT
Organism: Vibrio sp. 10N.222.55.A1; assembly: GCF_041473835.1. Taxonomy (NCBI): domain Bacteria; kingdom Pseudomonadati; phylum Pseudomonadota; class Gammaproteobacteria; order Vibrionales; family Vibrionaceae; genus Vibrio; species Vibrio sp. 10N.222.55.A1. The sequence goes on from NZ_JBFRSX010000076.1 coordinate 7,447, forward strand.
GAAATTACGGTATGAAAACCACATGAGATATCTTCCATTTTCTTTGACTACAGAAGCTTTTACGATACCTGCCTCTTCCTCATTTTTATAGTCTATGGCGACTTTTCCTTCTCTGACCCAATTGATCCCATCTTCAGACTCAGCATATTTGATATGATAACGAGGTTCCGATTTACCATTGACAACCTTCCAACCAGTACAGGATAAATACCAATTTTTCCAAACGCCATCATCAAATAAAACGCAAGTAGATGCAGAAAAATAAGGTTCTTTCCAATCTCTATCCCACAACGGTCCTTCGGAGAACCTAACAAATGTATCATCGGAAGAAGAGGCGATAGCTAAACCTACACTGTTGTGGTAGGAAATATTATCCCTAACATTCCACCCGATATAATATAACCATCGTTCATCACCTCGATTAACAACCCATGACGGCATTACCCCTCTATCATCAAATGTACCTAAGCTTCCAAGGTCTAGTAGAGGGCTTTCATTAATATGAAGAATCTCTAAAGGGTTATCCGCATTAAGATCGACAAATGTTGGTAGACTTAAACCATCAATATTTCTAGTAGCAAAATATACACGTATAATATTCTTGTCTTCAATATACTCAGCAACTGGAGCTTGAGCATGAGTAACGCTCCAAGGAATAGTATTATCGGGTTTATATATCAGCCCCATCTTTTCCCATTTATGAGGATTAGAATACGTCATAGCTAAAACGAGTCCCTTTTTTCTTTGCAGGATGACCGATATACACTCCCCATTCTTCTGTTTCTTTTAAAGTTAGACTCGAAGACATTGATAAGAGTGTACCTTTGGCTAGATTGGAACCATCTCTTATAGTCGAATTAACACCTAGAAAGCAATTCTCGCCAATTACACAGTGTCCTGACATTACGACATGTGAAGTAAAAAAAGCATGGTCTTTAACTATACCGTGGTGCCCAATATGGTTTCCACTCCACAGCACTACATTATTTCCAATTTCAGTAAATGGTTGAATCGTATTATTCTCCAATATAAAACAATTGTCTCCAATAACACTGTTAAAAACAGTAGCTTTTGAACTGACATACGAAATGAAGTCATATCCTTTTTCTTTACCTTCTAAGTATACTTTTTCTCTTAAAGTGTTCATTCTCTTCGCCATCATTGGCGCAAACAAATCATACTTTTCTGGAGGGTATTTTTTTTCCAACTCCTCAAAAGGTGTAACAGGAAGATTATTAAATCGTTCACACTTCATATACTTTTCATGGACTGTAAAAGCAACTACTTTGTATGGTGAATCCGTAGTCAAATAGTAATACGCAAGTTCGGCAAAGTCTTCAACCCCGAATAAAACAATTGGCTTCATCACTCCCCCTATTTATAGACGTAGACTGTATATTCATATAAGCCATAGTCATTACGTATGATGTATTTCCTAGAGATATTTTTTGACAAAAACTCCGTGAGCAAGTCCAGAGAAAGGTGAAATAAATCATCTCTCTCCCAATCTACATTTTTTGACATTACATTGAACGCCATACCTGTATTTACCTTTTTAAAAACACGAGTCAGTACGGCTTGGAAAAAAGAAAACATTTCTTCGAATGAGAGATCACATTTTTCAGTAAAAACTCCATTTAGAATCGCGTAGTCAAACTGTGGTAAGTCGGTATCATTTCTTAATATATCAACACAATAGTAGTTGTTTCCTGGAAACTTATCCTTAGACAAGGTTACAAACTTCCTTGATATATCAAGGCCCGAATAATCTACATTATTAAGCTCAATATCTTTCAAGTATTCAAAAAAATGAGAAGCCCCACAGCCAAAATCTAATAAAGAAATACGAGAGTTAAGATCTTCTTGTACAATTAAATCTTTCATAACTGAATATCGTAACTTCGCGTCTTCTTTATTTGGCCAATCGACACCTAAATGAGTGTCACCATATAAATCTAAACATTTTTCGTAATGTTTCATTATCGTAAGATGTTGATTTTTCATAATTAGCCCTATGATTTGACCTTAGCAAAACTGTTTTCAATCGCTAAGGTAATAAATTTGACTTAAAAGATCAGGAAAAAATAGCAAGGCAACGCTTATATAGCTTTACAAAAAGCCTTGACAGTTTATTTAAAAAATTAGGTCGATCTAAACGTTCAAGCAATTGATTGTTTATAGATTTCATTTCAATAACTTGCTCATTTATAACTTTAATTTCAGAATTTTTCACTTCTGTTTCTTTTTGCATGGCCTCTATGAAATCTTCCTTGTCTTTTATTGTGCTTTTTAAAAGGTTAATTTCATCTTGTTGATAGCCAATTGACAACTGCAAGCTCTGTATTACTTCAGTATCGTGAGCAATCCTTTTCTCACTAGATAGATTATGTTCATAGAAATACTCAACTAACTTAAAAAGCTCGTTGTGTTCAAAATTATTTAAACTTTCAATAATTTCTTGCTTATAATTATTGTATTCAGATAAGGACGATCTAATGTATAATGGCATATAGTTTTGTTCATATCTATTTCCAAAGCCACGATTATATCTAACGATTGCTTCTAAGTTTTTCTTTAATTGAGATAACTTACTTAACCGACTCCATTCGCCATTTATGTGAATCCTATACGATGACATAGATTCATCAATATAGCGAATCGGACCAAGCTCCGACATCAATGTTAACAAGAGCCAGTCGCCAGGATTTTTCCTAAAGAAGTCAAAATCTATTTTTTTCATCATACTTATTCGATATAACATCGATGATGTATGAAAATATGCTAATCCCTTTGTAAAATCATCAATCGTAAAAGTGTTCTTTATGCTTTGATTAACAATATATTCGTATTCGCCTTTACTCTGTTTTTTAATAACTTTAGTATTGTGTGAACAACCGGAGTAGTCAGGTAGTTTTTCCAAAATTTCGAACTGTTTTTGTAGCTTATTTACATCAGTCCAATAATCATCACCTTCACAAAGAGCAATATACTTAGCACCACTATTAAGGCATCTAGGATAAAGCTCATCAATAACAGATTTTCCCCTTGTATTTTTTTCAGGAAGAATCAACTCCAATTCAGAGCCATGCCTGCGTCGAAGATCATAACACTTCTCTCTCGTACCATCACTCGAACAATCATCTAAAAGAATCAGTTTAAATGTAAATGTTGTCTTTTGACTCATGACTGATTCAACAGCTTGTTCAATATAATCTGCATGGTTATAAGTACACATCCATACGATTACTAAAGGAGAATCACTCATTATAACTCCATGAATAAATTATTACAGGTACGTCTTTCCATTGAACATAAGAACATCTATGATAGAAAGATTACTGACGAACTCATTAGAAAATTGCTCATAACCCAAAGATTTATTCTCCATGAATCTTAATTCAACATTATTATTTAAGAATACATCTCGTGTATAGAGCTCTCTCCCTCCAACGGCATTTATATATACACTAGCACATTCTTTTTTACATATATCGATAATTCTATCTTGCCCTTTTAACTGGGAGTTATTGTAGCTAGACGAGCTTATAACGAATTCTGAATTAATATCTAAGTGTTTAGCAACATTAACTATGCTATTGGTTATAAATTCGGATAAACTCTCTGCTTTATAATCAATAATTTTACTTACCAAAGCGTAAGTTTCATCAAAATGAGGGGCTCGTTTATAATTTAACTCTATTGTTTTAAGAAACTTGGTCTTCCATAATGATATTTGAGGAGAGAGCAATATTTCATTTATACGTCTATTCTGGCTAGCGTTAACCAGAGGCATTGTAAACATTTTAGGCTCTCCGGATATTAATATACGATTCCTATTAATCCATCCTTTTTTTATATAGTTGACATCATCATAAATTACAAATTTGTCGACTGACTTAATTAACTCAAAATAACCGAAGTATGGGAAAAAGTAGGGTTGCATTATTGCTACTTTCATCGAGAAGCCCTAATAACATCAATTACATTACTCGCCTCATTTATAGAAAGGTCAGAGTATATTGGGAGGCATAGAACTCTAGCACTTATATTCTTTGCAACACTAAGACTGCCTTGTCTAAAAATCTCTCGATTATTTTTATAAACATCAAAATCAGATACTAGCGGATAAAAGTATTTTCTTGATAAGATATTGTTATCTTTTAATATTTCATAAAGCATATCACGATCAATGCCAAATTCGTGTTCATTAACTACTATTGGAAAGTATGAGTAATTATATTTTACCTTATCAGATTCCTTCAGAATTTCGATACCAGGCACGTCAGATAGCTTTTTACGGTAAAAATCAGAAATGCTCTTGCAATAAGTGATTTGCTCCTCAACATACTTTAACTGAGCTAAGCCAAAAGCAGCCTGTACTTCATTCATTTTCCCATTAATCCCGATATCAACCACTGATTCTTCTCCAGCAAAGCCAAAGTTTTTCAAAAAGTCGATCTTTTTCTTCATATCAGGACAGTTTGTTATTAGAGCTCCACCTTCAATCGTATTGAATACCTTTGTAGCATGAAAACTCATCATTGATAAGTCACCGAAATTCAAAATAGACTCACCATCAACTTCAACGCCAAAGGAATGAGCTGCATCATAAAAAACTTTCAAATTATATTTATCAGCAATAGATTTTAGAGCTTTTACATCACATGGGTTTCCATAAACATGAACAGGCATTATAGCTTGTGTTTTTTCAGAGATTAAGCACTCTATCTTAGAGGGATCCAAATTATAGCTATCAGGATCTATATCACAAAACACAGGGGTACAACCATTCCATTCAATTGCATGAGAAGTTGCTACAAACGTAAAAGGAGTGGTAATAACCTCTCCAGTTATGCCTAAAGCTTTGAGACCAGTCAATAAAGCAATAGTACCATTACAAAACAAAGAAACATACTTGACGCCAAGATGATTAGCTAAGGCTCTTTCTAATTCTTGGTGATAGTGCCCGCCATTAGTAAGCCATTTTCTATCCCAGATATCCTCTAACATTTGGTTAAATTCACTAAGAGGCGGAAATGAGGGCTGTGTTACTTTAATTGTCATGTCTTATTCTCCCAAGGAAAAGAGTCATCGCTCTCAACACGAACCCCAACAAAAGCTGCAAGCTTTTGATAGGATTTTGTCTCCGCAACATTTAAAACCAATAATTGTTCAGGCTTATCTTTAAAGAATTCCTTTACGTCTTTCTCGTGCTTTTCATATAAATCTATGTAATGCTTTTTATCATAAAGCGGTACGCTTGGATAATCATACATAATTTTCATTGCATCCAAACTATATCCCTTATAGCGATACATAGATTTATCTAGATCATGCTTAGAGGGCAAGGTAGTCTCATCAGTTGAAAAGACTTTGGTATGAAATCGAGTAAGAGAGTCATACCACTGCTCTGCTGAATCTCTCAACGTCAAAATAAACTTGGCATTCGGGTATTGTTCAAAGATTTTTTTATATGTTCCAGGCAGAGAAAAAGGAATATCTTGAAAAGCATCAGCCATTTCACAAAATCTGAGTATTTTTTCAAATTGATTATTGTTCCAATCAAATATTAGCATTTCTGCTGTAGCTTGGTCCCCTAAAGTAAAACCAAATAACCGAAAGGCATTTTCTAATGAAGTTGTACCTGTTTTATTGAACCCTATACAAAAATACTTTGTATTACTGTTAATTGCACTCATTTATATATCCACTTTAAAATTCAAGTAGCCTCTAATTTTGGTCAATCTCTTTTACCGTCAATTTAGGAAAAACATGAACCTTGGACCATAATGTTATTTCTGGCCTAACTTTAACTTTAAACAAGTAGGCATTAGGTATTGCATCTATAAAATTATAGGACACATTTTCCACTAGTGTTGACGTAATTGTGGCTTGGATTGAGTAATGGTTATATTGTAATGGAACTCTAAAGTCATAATCTACAATATGACGACTTCCTTTCTTTATATCAATTAACTCCCCCTCAGAAAGAAGGCAACCTCCTGATATAATGTTGATTTTCTTATCATCAAAGACCTGAAAATTAACACTCACATTGTCTTCTATATCACTTTCAATATGTATTCTTAGTCTAACTTCTTCATTGAAATCAGCCTCATCCACTAACTCGCCATTCTTGTCTAAAAGTTCAACTAAAGTTATGTTTGCGCCGCCTGAACCATATCGAAATTCTGCAACGCGGTCCTTAAACACTTTTAAACTCTTTAAATCTCTTGTCTCTTTTGCATCAGTACTTGGTAATATATTAGAATTCAGTTCGGGCTGATCAATCACAGCAAGGTCTTTAGAAATACTATCGCTTTGTTCCTCACGCATCTCTCTCATATATAATTCAGCGATTTCTCCAGCGTGACCTTCAGCATGAAGAACTCCATTTTTGATGTAAATTGCCCTCTCACACAAACTCTTCACACTGCTAATATCATGACTTACGAAAAGAACTGTGGTGCCATTCTCTTGAATTCGCTTCATCGCTGTCATACATTTAGCTTGAAAGTTCATGTCACCAACGGCTAATGCCTCATCCACAATAAGTATGTCGGGCTCGATACTGATAGCTATAGAGAATGCTAATCTCGCAAACATACCTGAAGAATAACCACGTACAGGCTGATTGATATGATCACCGATATCTGCAAATGAAATAATCTGATCTAGTTTTTTGTCAACGTTTTCTTTAGACACTCCCATCAAAGAGCTGTTAACGTATATGTTTTCTATTCCTGTTAACTCATTATTAAATCCAGTGCCTAACTCTAGAATCGACGAAACAACCCCATTAACTTCGGAAGTACCTGATGTTGGGGTCAAAACTCCGGTAATTATCTTAAGAAGCGTTGACTTGCCTGCACCATTTTGTCCAATTATTCCAACAGTTTCACCTCGTCTTATATCAAAACTTACATCTCTTAGGGCATAAAAGTCCTCGTGATAGATTTTTCTGAATGGGTGAAGAGCTTCTTTAAAACGATCCTTAGGGTTGTGGTACATTGGATAAGTTTTAGTTAAATTTCTACAACTTATGGCAAGTTCGTTCATCATTTAAACCTTTTATAACACATCCGCAAAGTGCGGTTTTAATCTTTTAAAACAAACAGTCCCAAGTAGTAAAGTAATCAAAGTCACCAACCAAAAATAAGCGGTCCAACTCATCGATTCCCAAAACCATAACTCGGTTGTTAGCGTATTCCTATAACCTTCAGTGATATAAAATACAGGATTTAGCTTGAGCACCCATTGATACTCTTGTGGTATCATAGCGATATCCCAAAAAATAGGAGTGCCCCAAAAGCCTAACTGTATAGTTACTGCAATAAGTTGACCTATATCTCTAAAGAAAATTACGATAGAAGATGTAATCCATGAAACACCTAGCATCAGTAATAGTGAGCAAAACACGTAATATGGTATTTGCAACCAATTAATACTTGGATAATAGCCATATATAGTTGCTATAAAAAAAAGTATAAGAATGAAGAATAAATGAATTATTAATGCTGATATTATTTTTACTATTGGAAGCAAGCTAACTTTAAATACTATCTTCTTTACAATACTAGCTTGTTCGATAATTGAGTTAGTTGCATTTGACAACATCTCCGCAATAAAAAACCATGGGATCATTGCAGATACTAACCAAAGGGTGAATGGAACCCCGTTAGATGTCGGCTGCGCTTTAAAACCAACTTGAAAAACAAACCATATTATCGTAATCGTAACAAGTGGCTGAACGAAAGCCCAAATACCACCAAACAAAGAGCCAAGATATCGATTCTGGATATCACGTTTTGCCATCGAAATTAATAATTCGCGGCTACCATAAATGTCCTGAATAAATTTAAAGGGTAATTTGTACATTTTACTACCTTGCAATTGCATCTAACAGTGTGTTGAGTCCATAAATCCAGTTTACTTCGAAAAATCAACTACAGATAATAGCTCATGGAGTGTTTGACCCTTCCTATCCTTTTCAGATAGAGTAACGCAATCAGTAATCGGCCAATCAATATTTACAGTTTGTTCGTTCCAGATCAAACAATGCTCAGCGTTCGGGTTATAGTAATCTGTGCATTTATAAACAAACTCAGCTTCATCGCTAGTCACATAGAACCCATGTGCAAACCCCTCAGGGATCCAAAGTTGACGCTTATTTTCTGAAGATAAATACTCGCCAACCCATTGACCAAAGGTTGGCGAACCTTGTCGAATATCGACGGCAACATCAAACACTTCACCAGAAACCACGCGAACTAACTTGCCTTGAGTGTTTTCGGTTTGGTAATGCAGGCCGCGTAAGATACCTTTTTTTGATTTGGAATGGTTATCTTGAACAAACTGCGTTGGTTTACCTGTTACGAGCTCTTCAAATTGCTTTTGATTCCAGGTTTCCATAAAGAAACCACGTTCATCACCAAACACACTTGGCTCTATAATTTTCACATCTGGAATACTAGTATTAATTATTTTCATAATATTATTCAATTTCTATCTTTAAAATATAGTTTAGAAGCTAAAAAACCAACGGGTATAGATACAAGCATAGAAGCGATATAAGCTTCGCTCTCAGTAAACTTATAGACCTCAACCGCAACCTTTAAAATAACCCAACCACTAAAAAATTGAGCTAAATACACAACTGGGTAGGTGATCAATCCTCTGATTGATAGCGATTTATTAAATGTCCATGACCCATTTAATATATACGATGTAACGATACCTATACAGTATGATACTGAATAGGAAACATTATAATTGACAAACTCTATTAGCATCATGAAAGTCACATATGAGACTATGGTATTCACCGCGCCAACAGTCAAAAACTTGATCAACCGGTTCCCAATAACTCTATTTATTAATTGCTTGTTCATATAACTTTCTAATATTCTCATTCATGAACGATGGGGACCAAATACCACCGTAGGTATTAGTGCAGCACACTATATTCAAATTATTAGTCGCGTTTTTCTCATATGATAACAATAATCTCTTACGTATTTTCCTTTCAACTAAGCTTTTTATTTCACCTATCGATGAGGCTTTTCCATTTGCTAAGTGGTAGATATTACTTCCATCATCATAAGAAGTTATAACCACACCACATATAAACTTTGAAATATCATCTACAGACGTATAGTCTCTCAACGTATCGGCATTTCCATAAATTTTTGTTATTTTATTCTCTATACCATTTTTGATAAGAACTTGGACAAGCCCCATTCTATTATTGGTGTTTATAGAACCGTATACAGAGCTCAACCTAAATATGAAAGGGCGAAGTCTAAAACTACTTTTCAACAAAGTCTTTTCTTGTGAGAGCTTTAATCTTCCATATGCTCTTTGAGGGCAGGGCTTCATCTTATCATGAATAGAAACCTGCCCTTCAAATAAGCCTCCGATTGAACTAATAAGATAAAATGATAAAATTTCACCTTTAGTTTCTAACAAATTATAAATAGCTCGTATGATCTTTAAAAAGAAAGCGTCTTCTATATTGGTCTCGCTGTCCTCACTATTAAAGCCACACTTACCAGCACACCATATTATAGATACGTTTTCATGAATAGCTTCATTAATGAAATTCAAAATATCTATGACAATATGGTCTACGGACTCTTTCCAGTTAACTCTCTGTTTCCTATCTATTCTATAGCCCTTACGAATAAGTTCATTAACAATAGATTGCCCAATTAAGCCCAAACCAACAACGATAATAGAGCGGTTATTTTCCTTTCTTAGAAGATACAATGCCCTCACCCTCTAAAAAGTATTTTATCAATAAGTCTTTTTCTCTATTAACCGTTGAATAAGGTGGTTTCCCATTCGACTCTTGAACCAAAGTAGATAGATATTCAGAAATTACACCTAATATGATAAGGACTACCGATATTGTCATCAGGAGCAAAACAACTTGAGATGCCCATCCAACTATAGTTATGCTTTCAGGAACAAGCCATTTTTTAAGTGATAAGTATACCGATAGCATTATACATAAATTAAAGACTATAAAACCTAAGTATGAAGCTCCACGCAATAGCTTTGCATCTGACGTCATGAGCATACGTCTTGCGTGAGACAGCAACTTCCGAAGGCTATACCCTGACTTGCCAGTTTCAATATAACGTTTGTCTTCCAATGACGTTTTATGGATCGCAACTTTATCTGAAAACCAAGAAAGTACTACATCTAAGTAGCTTTCATGACCAACGACCGCAGCTGCGCTTCTTGCAATGGAACCTCTAATCAACCTAAAGCTGTTAAAACTCGAAATATGTGGGTTTCCAGTCAGTTTTTGAATTATCTTTTTATAGTATTTAGAACTTAGATCTCGAAAGTAAGACTGGTGAACCGGCGTATCAGAGTTGACGTATAATATGTCGGCTTCCTGTTTAACACAGACTTCTAGCATGTTTAGTATTTCTTCAGGTTGATGCTGTAGATCCTCATCCATAGTCACGATCCAATCGCCCGAAGAGTGAGATATTCCAGCTACAGTTGCCGGATGTTGTCCGTAATTTTTTGATAGCGTGACAATATGAACCCAACTCAGTGAAGATAGCTTTTTAAGCACCTCTTTAGAGCCATCTTTTGAATCATCATCGACAAAAATGAGCTCTTGAATTTCGATAGGAAAAGCGTTCTTTTCCCACTCATCCTTTACTCTTGAAACTCTTGAAGCTAGATTTTCGAGATATTCTTTTCCAGCATATACCGGGACAACAATAGAAACAGTTACTTTCATATATCAATCATTCTCGTATATTTTAATGTCAAGACCAGTTATTTCGCTTCGAGTCATATAGTTATTAACCATACTTACATATGAATTAATACAACTAGAGATATTCTCAAATAATAAGAAATAATCAAATATATATAAT
>NZ_JBFRSX010000077.1:0-1195 GCF_041473835.1 Vibrio sp. 10N.222.55.A1
CAGGGCGGGAGCATACTTTGATGGATTTATAACCCAAAGAAGACTCTAGCCCGATAATCGTCGTTCCATCCCGCTTTTTTCAACTTCACCTTTTGACTTGGCGCACCGCAATCACATTGCTTAAGCATGTTCATTACAAAGCGTCTGAACAACGCTATGTTCTCAACGGCACCATCCAAAGTGATTCGAGAGCTATCCTCTTTAAAAACAACATCTAATACGTAGTGTTGGCTGTTTTCAATTCGCCAGTGTTGACGAATATAATGACCAAGTAATTTGTGATTCGGCGACATGGAACTTATGTAGTATGACGTATCTACGGTGCCTTTCCCGTTTATCACTCGGTGGCGTTCCACTGCTATAATGCTTCTTACCGTCGGCCATTTCTTTGCTAGTTCTTCGGGCAACTTAGCCTTAAGTTGAAAAACGTATCGCTCTTCGTTACGACCATGATGTGTCTCTTTGATTTCAGTGACTATTTTCTCTTTCCTAGCATCGAAGATAGCCTGAAACTGTTCAACAACAGCCGCTCTTAGTTTCGGTTGGTTGTTCTTCACTTGAACAACAACATGCGCTTTCTTTTCTTTTATCTTCTCTAGGGTTTCGCGCTGGCAATGCAGCGCATCAATCGTGACCACACTGCCTTTTACATTTATAACATCAAGCATTTGGCGCACAACACTGATCTCGCCATTCTTGTTTTCCGTCGGTTTTTGGCTCAGAACAAGGCCACGCTCAGTGTCATATGCCGTGACCAACTGCAACGCTGTTTTCCTGTCATTTCGATAAGAGCCACGCAGGACTTTTCCGTCGAATGCGATTATGGGTTTATTTTGGTTGGCTCTTTGTTCGTTTATCCACAAGGCCAACGCTTCAAGCAATGACTCCGCAACAACTGAGCGTAATATGCGTGCTATTGTGTGTCGTCGGGGGATTCCATGTTTGAATGGCCTGTACTTTCTTAACCAGCTTAACTTCTCTTCCCCATAAAATTCAATGTCTTGCCATCCTTCGCACCCAGATGCAATAGCACTAATAACGAGGAACATAACGTCAATAAGGTCATGTTTTTGGTTAATGTCAGAACGAGTATCTTCGATGACGGATAGGTGCTCAATTAAGTTCAAAATGGCTGTCTAGCTAAGGGTTTGACGCTATTAGATCATATTTGTTAACAAAGTGCGATCCCGCCCTG
>NZ_JBFRSX010000078.1:0-46153 GCF_041473835.1 Vibrio sp. 10N.222.55.A1
AACCCGATGTATCGCTCCAGCTTTCTTCTAAAAAAGCTAATAAGTACTTTAAACCTCTGTGTTTAAAGGCGACCACAAAGGTCACGCTCTTTCTTTAATGCTGCGAAGCATAATCCCCCCAAAAAGCAAATAATCCTCCATCATGGTGGATATTTTTTTGTCTTAAATTTTTCTTAGCAACTGGAATGCTAGTAAACATCAGGTCTCTGAAGCAGATACTTGAGGTTTTTCACATCTATAAACAGACTTATCCACAAAATGTTAGGTGTGGATAACTTGGTTGATAAAGTTATTTCAGTCTTAATTCTTTACATATCCCTAAAAGATCTTTCTTGTTTTCAATATATTAGATGAATTGCAGCGATCGTAACTTGTTGTTTTTTATCAAGTTGGATGCCTATCTTGGATTTAATAAAAGATCGTTAACTTGTTGTTTTTTGATCTTAATCATTTATCGGTACTGTGTTTAACTTTGCTCGGGTGTCGGAAGTTTACGAGAGTTCTGAATTTTTTCCACATTGTTAGAATTGAGAACAAGGTCAAACATTGTTCTAAAATTATGTGCAACGAGTTGTCTTAAATATTGGACTATCGATGTGGGTGTCGCTGTCAATCGTTGATACCAAAAGGGCTAGGCGTCTCTTGGTAGTCCTTTCTCTACTATACGTATCAGTCTGTGCTTTTTGGTGGAGATTTTGCTGTTACTTTTTTGCACACAGCTATTTTTCTGCGTAGAGCTATCTTCTTGCACACTGCTAGCGTTGGGTAACTGCTGTAGTTGTTTATTCAAAGCCCACTCAATATGCACATCAAGCATTTCGTTTTTGCCTTGATGAGACTCCAGGGTTTCAATAATGCGTTGTTGAAATGGTGCATTGCCCATCGCAACAAAGATATTGCGTAACCACTGGGTGTGGCCGATACGTCTGATTGCTGAGCCTTCCATTTTCTTTAGGAAGGTTGCTTCGTCCCAACTTGAAAGTGAAACCAGATCGGCTTCTTGGAAATCTTCTCTGCGGTGAAAGTCTGTTTGCTCTGTGAGTTCGGCATGACGATTCCACGGGCAAACTAACTGACAATCATCGCAACCGTAGATACGGTTACCAATGGCATCTCTATACTCTTCAGGGATCACACCATCATATTCAATGGTTAAGTACGAGATACATTTGCGAGCATCCACTACGCCATCAGCAATAATGGCACCCGTTGGGCAAGAAGTGATACATGCGGTGCATTTGCCGCACTCATCAACACTGGGTTCATCCGTGGGAAGAGGGATGTTAACTAACAGTTCCCCTAGAAAGAACCAAGAGCCAGCGTCTTTATCAAGAATTAATGAGTGTTTACCTGTCCAGCCCAACCCTGCTTTTTGAGCGAGTGGTCTTTCCAAAATGGGCGCTGAATCGACGAAAGGGCGTGAGTCTAAACCCTCGACCTCTTTTTCAATTCTTTGTCCTAGCTTTTTCAACTGGTTACGGAACAATTTGTGATAGTCGCGGCCTAAAGAATAGCGGCTGATGTAGCCTTGAGTGGTATCGCTTAGGTTAGAGGCGAACTGAGCTTCTGGTGGTAGGTAGTTCATTCGAGCGCTGATCACTCGAATTGTGCCTGGGTGAAGTTCATCAGGACGTGCACGCATCATCCCATGTCGAGCCATCCAATCCATTTCGCCGTGGTTGCCAGCATCTAGCCATGCTTGAAGAGGGGCTTCGTGTTCACTTAAATCAACATCGCAGATGCCAACTTTTTGAAAGCCCAGCTCTTTTCCCCAGATTTTAATTTTTTCAGCAAGATGGTCTAGATTCATGGCTTATTTCTTATTTTCTCTGTTTTACAATTAGAGATAAGGCTAATTAAAATTAGGTTCGGCAAAAATGGGGGCGGATCTTAACGGATCTTAGTGGTGTTGACCAGAACAGACGCGTTTTGATCAGTATTTTTCATAGAACTTACACTTGAGTGCTTGTCTCCCAAAAGCATCACGGTTTACTATTCTTGTTCTTTTGATTTTTATATAGTCAACGATCGATTTTTAGAGAACGTATTCATGAGCACGAAACAATTTACTTTGAAAGATGAACAAGCAACGATTCAATTAGGAACGGAGCTTTCTAATCTTTGCTCACAGCAGACGACTATTTATCTGCATGGTGATCTTGGCGCAGGTAAAACGACTTTCAGTCGTGGCTTTGTAAAAGCACTTGGCCATCAAGGAAATGTAAAAAGCCCAACGTATACTCTAGTTGAACCTTATCAACTTGCAGATTGGCAGGTGTACCACTTTGACCTTTATCGCCTAGCCGATCCTGAAGAGTTAGAGTTTATGGGAATTCGTGACTATTTTACGCCGGATGCTATCTGTTTGGTTGAGTGGCCTGAGAAAGGTTATGGGATGCTACCAGAAGCCGATTTGGATATTGATATTCGTTACCAAGACGATCACCGTGTTGTTTCTTTAACCGCTAATAGTGAATACGGACAGCGCTTACTTAGTCAGTTGGAGTTATGTTGATTTCTAAACGCCTTATTTCAACAGTGGCCATGATGGCTGCTGTTTTTTCTATACTGTTTTCTTCACTTGTTTCTGCAAACTCACTGAAAAGTTTAAGGGTTTGGCCTTCTCCAGAAGAAACTCGTGTGGTTATCGACTTAAAATCAGAAGCGGACTTTAGCTATTTCACCCTGAGTAGCCCGAGTCGCTTAGTGGTTGATTTAAAAAATACCAGTCTTGCGACTAAGTTACCGGTCGAGGTGAAAGACAGCCCTGTTCTATCTAAGATTCGTAAGAGCTCACCGCCAGACAAAAACACCTATCGCTTGGTTTTTGAGTTAAAGAAGTCGTCTAAAGCAGAATTATTCAAACTGAGCCCGACCCCAGGTGGTCAGTATGGACACCGTTTGGTGATCGACTTACCTCATGGTGCGGCAAGTAAAGCGACATCGACACCGAGTAAGCCAACGGTAAGTAAGAACATTAATCAGGTTAAGCGCCAGAAAGATATTCTAATTGTGATTGATCCTGGCCACGGTGGTGAAGACCCAGGTTCGATTGGTCCTACGCGTAAATACGAAAAAGACGCGACTCTGAGTATTTCTAAGAAGTTAGCAGCTCAACTGAATGCGGTCCCGGGGATCAAAACTCGTATGACTCGTAATGCTGATTACTTTGTGAACCTGAATCGACGTGTTGCGATTGCTCGAGAGAATGAAGCTCACCTGTTGATCTCTATTCACGCCGACGCCTTTACGACGCCTCAACCAAGAGGTGGTTCAGTGTTTGTATTGAACACTCGACGCGCAAATACAGAGATCTCTCGTTGGATTGAGAATAAAGAGAAACAGTCTGAATTGCTTGGTGGTAGCGGTGCAGCGTTCACAAGCAATATTGATGATAAGAACGTAAACCAAACCCTGCTTGATTTGCAGTTTAGCCACTCTCAAAAAGAGGGCTACAAACTGGCAACGGCAATTCTGTCTGAAATGGGTAAGGTTGCGAAACTGCACAATAGCAAGCCGATTAACACCAGCTTAGCAGTATTACGTTCACCACAGATCCCATCAGTACTGGTAGAGACAGGTTTTATTTCGAATCCGACGGAAGAGAAGCTTCTTTTCCAACGTTCGCACCAAGATAAATTGGCACGAGCAGTGACTAAAGCGGTGGTTAAGTATTTGAAGGCTAACCCGCCTGAAGGGATTATCTTGTCTAACGCAACGTCATCAACGGGCAGCGTGAGCCAACATAAAGTCTCTCGTGGTGAGTCTTTGTCTGTGATTGCGAGCAAGTATGGTACGTCGACACAGACGTTGATGAAGTTCAACAATCTGAAATCGAGCAGCCTAGCAATTGGTCAAGTACTTAAGATTCCAGGCAGTGCTTCAACTTCATCATCAAGCAGTGCGGTTAAAACGAAGACCATCACTCACACGGTTAAGTCTGGAGAGTACCTAGGTAAGATCGCCAGCCGCTATAAAGTGTCGGTGGCTGATATTAAACGTGAGAACCGTTTGAAATCAGAGACGGTGAGAGTAGGCCAAAAGTTACGTATTACGGTTGAAGTTAAAGATGTTCCTCTGCGCAAACACAAAGTTGCAAGAGGTGATTACCTTGGCAAGATAGCTTCGAAATACGGCGTGAGCGTCAACAGCATTCGCCAAGCGAATAAGCTAAGATCTGACAGTCTAGCTATCGGCCAAGTGTTGATTATTCCTCACAAGTAGTCTTGGGAATGCTAAACAGCTTCAGGTATATCAATGATAAAAAATAAGAACTAGTGCAAACGTAGCAGCGTTTCCATCAATGGCAGTAAGGTAGCTATAAATATGACGATCAAAATACTGCCAGCTCGGTTAGCTAACCAAATCGCAGCGGGTGAGGTGGTAGAAAGACCCGCTTCTGTTGTAAAAGAGTTGGTTGAGAACAGTTTGGATTCGGGTGCGACACGTATCGATATTGATATCGAGAAAGGTGGCGCCAAGATGATCCGCGTTCGTGACAATGGTAAAGGCATCGTAAAAGATGAGCTTGCCTTGGCACTGAGTCGTCATGCTACCTCCAAAATCCACACTCTTGATGACCTAGAGGCGATCGTCAGCCTCGGTTTCCGTGGTGAAGCGCTGGCGAGTATTAGCTCGGTTGCGCGCTTGACCATGACTTCACGCCCTGCCACTCAAGATCAAGCTTGGGCAGCACACAGTGAAGGTCGTGATATGCAGGTAAAACTGCAGCCAGCAGCACACCCAATTGGTACTTCGGTTGAGGTGTTGGATCTGTTCTTCAATACACCAGCGCGCCGCAAATTCTTACGCACCGAGAAGACTGAATTCACCCATATTGATGAGTTGCTCAAGCGTATTGCATTAAGTCGCTTTGATGTGACGATCAACCTTCGTCATAACGGCAAGATGATTCGTCAGTACCGCGCTGCCAAGACAGAAGTTCAAGCAGAAAAGCGCATCGCTGCGGTATGTGGCAATCCTTTTGTTCGTCATATGCTTAAGATCGAACTTGAGCATCAAGGCCTAAAACTTCATGGCTGGATCACCACGCCAGAAGGAGCAAGACAACAAAGCGACCTGCAATACTGCTATGTGAATGGTCGTATGATGCGTGACAAGCTGATCAATCATGCGATTCGTCAAAGCTACGAAACCAGCCTGCGTCCAGACCAATTCGCGACGTATGTGTTGTTCATTGAACTCGACCCACATCAGGTGGACGTGAATGTCCACCCTGCAAAACATGAAGTGCGTTTTCATCAAGCGCGCCTTGTGCATGACTTTATTTACCAAGCATTGAGTGATGGTTTAGCACAGAGCAAGCAGATCGATGCTGCACCAATCAATCAGTCGGCTTTTCATCAGTCAGAAGTGATTCATCATCAGCAAGATAGTACGAGCTCTGCAGTTGATGGTGTTGCAAGTTTCGCTGAGCCAGAAAGCGTAATGCCTAGCAGTTCGGATCAAACCCAAGTTTCGGATAGGGTGCGACACGCTATTGAGCAAACGCCTGCCTACCCGAGAAAAGCAGAATCAGAGCACGCTTTTGATAAGCCTCAACACAGCGTTAATGATGGTGGGCGACACTATGTTTCATCAATTAGCCCAAGCTCATCAACCAGTCCAAGTTCATTAGCTGGCCGAAGCTCGGCTACTAGTGACAGCAGTTTTACCGGTTCCTCTCGCCAAGAGTGGATAGAGTCTCGACCTGAACCTAAAAAAGAGAAAGAGCCACACCAACATCATGGTGAACCCGCGCCATCTAAGCGAGAAGTGAAAGCCTATAAAGAGCTTCTGAAAACGCCAGATTTTGATGAGCAAGTTGTACAGCCTTCACTTTCTCAAGAGCATGTGGCACCAGTAGAAACCAGAGACAACTTAGAAAATAAAGAAAATAAAGAAAATAAAGAAGCTAAGCCTGCTCAACAGAATCCTGTTCATTTAAAGCCAAGAGCACCTGTAACGGACTTGGGCAAAGCGGTCTCGATTGTGGAACGTCAGTATCTGGTAATGGGCAATAAGAACGGCAGTGTGCTGGTTTCCTTGGCTAAGGCTGAGTTATTGCGTGTTGTTGGTCAGCTTGATACTCGAGGTGGTGCGTTAAAAAGCCAACCACTATTGGTGCCTTTATCGATTAAGCTGGGTAGTGAACTTGTCGAAGTTGCTAAGGCGCTGAGTCAAACTCTGGCATTACTGGGGATTGAGCTTAAGGCGCGAAACAGCGAGGCGGTAATGGTGATGGGCGTGCCTTCTCCTTTAAGGCAGCAAAACTTACAAATTTTGATCCCAGATCTGTTATCTTACGCGGCTTCAATAAATGCCCAGGGTGCAGTGAAGCAACCTAATGACATGTTGTCAGCTTTGGTTAACTGGATCGGGATTCAAACCGCACAAGTAAAAAGCGACTACACTTTATCTGAAGCGGTTCAACTAGTTGGGGAACTAGAACAACTTTGGCATGGTCTACTTCCATTAGATGATCCAGAGTTTGTTAATCCTATCGACTTTTCAGCGACTATAGCCGCGTTTACGGTTTAATTTTTTCGCGACGACCTTTGTCTTTTTAGCTGAATACGTCGCGACACAAAGCCCTTTGCTAAAAAGCGCTAAAACAGAGAAGCAAATACAAAATATCATGACTGAAAAATTACCTTTAGCGTTGTTTTTAATGGGCCCAACGGCGTCAGGAAAAACAGATTTAGCTATCCGCTTACGTCAGAAATACCCTGTTGAGATCATCAGCGTCGATTCGGCATTGATCTACAAAGACATGGATATTGGTACCGCTAAACCGGATGCGGAAGAGCTTGAGCTCGCGCCTCATCGCTTGATTGATATTTTGGATCCAAGCGAAGCGTATTCTGCGGCAGATTTTCGTCGTGATGCGATCAATGAAATGAATAAGATTGTAGCGGAAGGCAAAATCCCGTTACTTGTTGGTGGCACAATGCTGTACTACAAAGCATTGTTGGAAGGTTTATCGCCATTACCAGCCGCGGATCAAGAGATTCGTAAGCAGATTGAAGCGGAATCTATCGAACAAGGTTGGCAGGCATTGCACGATCAATTAAGAGAGATAGATCCCGTATCCGCTGAAAGAATACACCCAAATGATCCACAAAGGCTTTCAAGGGCATTGGAAGTTTACCGAATTTCGGGTAAAACATTAACAGAGCTAACTCAAACGAAAGGCGATAGCCTGCCATTTCGTGTAAAACAATTTGCAATAGCTCCCAAGGAAAGGACTGAACTCCATCGCCGCATTGAGCTGCGTTTCGAGAAGATGATAGAAGCTGGGTTTGAAGATGAAATGAAGGCGTTGTACGCCAGAGAAGATCTTCACCCTGAACTGCCATCGATCCGATGCGTTGGTTATAGGCAGATGTGGGATTATTTAGACGGTAATTGTGATTTAGACGAAGCGGTTTTCCGTGGTGTCTGTGCAACCCGTCAGTTGGCCAAGCGACAAATCACCTGGTTGCGCAGTTGGGATGATTTAACTTGGTTAGATAGCGAAAACATTGATCAAGCGTTAGAAACTCTTTCAGATGCAATAGCATCTGATTAGTATTGCTGTGTATAATGTGATCGCTTTTGCGTGAATATACTCTGGAAAGGATCCGTTATTGAGGCTTTTAAAAATCACAGCCTTTCAATAACAACGGAGTTTTTTTATTCATTTAGCTCAGATGCAAAGGCCGCACCTTTTTGTGCACCACTAGCTAAATAATTACAACAAAATACAAATAAGGAAAATAAAATGGCTAAGGGGCAATCGCTACAAGACCCATTCCTAAATGCACTCCGTCGTGAGCGCATTCCAGTCTCTATCTATCTTGTTAACGGCATTAAGCTGCAAGGTCAGATCGAGTCTTTCGATCAATTCGTGATCTTATTGAAGAACACAGTAAACCAAATGGTTTACAAGCATGCGATTTCTACTGTGGTACCTGCTCGCGCAGTTAGTCACCACAGCGGCGAGCAACGCACGCCATCTGATCGTCCAGAGAAGACTGAAGATTAATCGTTCAATTTGTACAGCTTGCGCTGTAATAAGGAGTTGGTTGCTTGTTTGACCGTTATGAATCCGGCGAGCGAGCCGTACTTGTTCATATCAACTTCACGCAAGAGGGAGAATGGGAAGATCTAAGCGAATGTGAAATGCTGGTCTCCTCAGCGGGGGTAGAAACGCTACAAGTGATTACTGGTAGCCGACAATCCCCACTCCCTAAATACTACGTTGGAGAAGGTAAAGCCCTAGAAATCGCACAAGCTGTTCAGCTAACCGGTGCTGAAATTGTGATTTTTAACCACTCCCTCTCTCCTGCCCAAGAGCGCAACCTCGAGCAATTGTGTAAATGTCGTGTGATTGATCGCACGGGTTTGATCTTAGATATCTTTGCACAACGTGCGCGAACTCATGAAGGTAAGCTACAAGTTGAGCTCGCTCAGCTTCGTCATATCTCTACTCGACTGATTCGTGGTTGGACTCACCTTGAAAGGCAGAAAGGTGGTATTGGTCTTCGTGGTCCAGGTGAAACTCAACTGGAAACCGATCGACGTTTGTTGCGTGACCGTATAAAGGCAATACTACGTCGTTTAGCGAAAGTTGCTAAACAGCGTGAACAAGGACGACGTGCTCGTAATCGAGCTGAAATCCCAACAATTTCTTTGGTTGGTTATACCAACGCAGGGAAATCAACACTTTTCAATCGCATCACAAGTGCTGGTGTTTATGCGGCAGACCAACTGTTTGCAACCCTAGACCCAACACTACGTAAGATTGATTTGGCAGATGTCGGGCCTGCAATTCTCGCAGATACCGTAGGTTTTATCCGTCATCTACCACACGACTTGGTCGCTGCGTTCAAGGCAACATTACAAGAGACGCAGGAAGCTGACATTTTGTTACATGTTGTTGATGCCAGTGATGACCGTTTTCGTGAGAACATTCAGGCTGTTCATGAAGTATTAGAAGAAATCGATGCTCATGAAGTGCCAACCCTTGTAGTCATGAACAAAATTGACTGCATGGAAGACCAAAAACCTCGAATTGAAAGAGACGAAGAGGGCGCACCTCGCGCTGTTTGGGTTTCTGCAATGGAAGGAGAAGGTATTGAGCTACTGTTTGAAGCTTTAACTGAGCGTTTAGCTAGCCAGATGGTTCAATTCCGGTTGTGTATTCCACATCAACATCAGGGCCGTATTCGCAGCTTATTCTTCGAGATGAAATGTATTCAACAGGAAGAGTATGATGAAAATGGTAACTTGTTGATAGATATCCGAATGCAACAAATAGATTGGTCTAAACTTGAAAAAAGAGAAGGGGCGCTCTTAGGTGACTTTATCGTTACCAAAGAGACTGCTACAGTATAACGTCATATCAAATGATGGAGCTTTCTAATGGCGTGGAATGAGCCTGGAAATAACAACAACGGCGATAATAACGGCCGCGATAATGACCCTTGGGGTAATAAAAATAATCGCGGCGGCCGAGATCAAGGACCGCCAGATCTAGACGAAGTGTTTAATAAACTAAGTCAAAAGTTAGGTGGCAAGTTTGGTAAAAAGGGTGGCAACGGTAACGGGCCATCTATTGGTGGTGGCGGTGCAATTGGCTTTGGTGTCATTGCCGTTATTGCTATTGCTATCTGGTTCTTCGCTGGTTTCTACACCGTTGGCGAAGCAGAAAGAGCAGTAGTACTTCGACTGGGTCAGTTCGACCGTATCGAAGAACCTGGTCTTAACTGGCACCCACGCTTCATCGATGAAATCAGTGATGAGCAACTAGTAAACGTTCAAGCGATTCGTTCTCTACGTGCTGCTGGCACTATGCTAACGAAAGATGAAAACGTTGTGACCGTTGAAATGGGTGTTCAATACCGTGTTTCTGACCCATACAAGTACTTGTATCGTGTAACGAATGCAGACGACAGTTTACGTCAAGCAACCGATTCCGCGCTTCGTGCGGTAATTGGTGACTCACTAATGGATAGTATCCTGACAAGTGGTCGTCAGCAGATTCGTCAAAGCACTCAAGAAACGTTGAACCGTATTATTGATAGCTACGATATGGGTATTCTGATTGTTGATGTGAACTTCCAGTCAGCACGTCCACCTGAGCAAGTGAAAGATGCATTTGATGATGCTATCGCGGCTCGTGAGGATGAAGAGCGTTTCGAGCGTGAAGCTGAAGCTTACCGAAATGACATTCTTCCAAAAGCAACAGGTCGTGCTGAGCGTTTGAAGAAAGAAGCGGTGGGTTACTCAGAGCGCACAGTTAATGGTGCTCTAGGTCAAGTTGCTCAATTCGAGAAACTGCTACCTGAATACCAAGCTGCTCCTGAAGTAACACGTAACCGTATGTACCTAGATACAATGGAAAAAGTGTACTCAAGCACATCGAAAGTCCTGATTGATTCTGAATCAAGCGGTAACTTGCTATACCTACCAATTGATAAGCTAGGCGCACAAGGTGGTTCTCAGTCGGGCTCTCGCCCTGCAAAAGCATCATCAACTTACGATCAAATTGAGTTAGAAACTCAAGCGGATCCAAAGCCTAGCACTCAAACTCGTTCAGACAGTTCACGCCAAGGGAGATACTAATAATGCGTAAATTAATGATCCCTGTATTAGTTGTGACGATTGCCCTTCTATTGATGTCAGTGTTTGTGATTCAAGAAGGTGAGCGTGGCATGGTAATTCGTTTTGGTCGAGTTCTCGATGACAACGGCGTATCACGAATCTATGAACCAGGTCTGCACTTTAAACTACCGATGTTTGATCGCGTAAAAGTACTTGATGCTCGTATTCAAACGATGGATGGCCGTTCTGACCGTTTCGTAACATCAGAGAAAAAAGACGTTCTAATTGATACTTACGCAAAATGGCGTATTGCTGATTTTGGACGTTTCTATCTGAGTACCGGTGGCGGTAATATCATGACGGCAGAAGCACTTCTTGAGCGTAAAGTGACAGATGTTCTTCGTTCTGAAATTGGTTCTCGTGAAATTAAGCAGATCGTGTCAGGCCCTCGCAACAAGGACATCCTGCCAGACTCTGCTGATAGCGAAGTCGTCACAACGGTAGCGGCTGCAGAAGCACTAGAAGTTGATGGCGAACGCGATAAGATCATGGAAAACGTTTTGTCTGGAACGGCAGAAAGTGCGATGGCTGATTTAGGTGTTGAAGTTGTTGATTTTCGTATGAAGAAGATTAACCTTCCTGACGAAATCAGTGAATCTATCTACCGCCGTATGCGTGCAGAACGTGAATCGGTTGCTCGTAGACACCGTTCTCAAGGTCGTGAGAAAGCGGAAGTTATCCGTGCTCAAGCTGAGCTAGAAGTGGCAACAGTTCTTGCTGAAGCTGACCGTACAGCTCGAATCACTCGTGGTGATGCGGATGCAGAAGCAGCGAAGATCTACTCTGATGCGTTCAGCAAAGATCCTGAGTTCTACGGCTTCATGCGTTCATTGCAAGCTTATGAGACATCATTTAGCGATAAGAGCGACATTCTAGTACTGGATCCGAAGACTGACTTCTTCCAATACATGAATCAAGCAAGCGGCGCTCCAGCAAAATAAGCTGATGCGTTAGCGAATGCTTAGCTTAATAAGCAAAATACGTTAAAACTTAAAAGGCTCCCATTGTGGGAGCCTTTTTGTTTTCTATGACTTCTTTCAGGAGGAGACATGTTTGTGGATTCACTATTGGGGCGCGAGGGAAGGCGCTTAACAGCGTTCTACTTATAGAAACCTAGCGGTAGGTCATGAAAGCGATAACCGCTCCAGCCACCACAAGACAGCCTCCAATGCGGCGCAGTTGCGTGTCTGGTTGCTCGCTCAGTTGCGCGACCATGTTTCTCCAGCCATTGGGTGCAATCAAGGGGCCGAGCCCTTCCACAATAAGTACGAGCCCAATAGCGAGCCAAATTGATTGAGACATGGTTCTGCCTTTTGTCTGTAAAAAAGCAATGATATCAGTATCTTTACACATCTGCCCCCAGTTATGGCTGGTTTATTTTTGTACAGCGTTAACGTTTATGAACAAAAAGTGACTGCAAGAAGTGTGATTCAGTGCTAGAATCCATTTTTAATTAGCAACAGAAATTGGAAAGATGGGAAATAACGTAGTCGTTCTAGGCACCCAATGGGGTGATGAAGGTAAAGGTAAAATCGTTGACCTTTTAACTGAAGATGCAAAATACGTGGTTCGCTACCAAGGCGGTCACAATGCAGGTCACACACTTGTAATTGACGGTGAAAAAACCGTTCTTCACTTAATTCCATCAGGCATCCTACGTAATAACGTTAAATGTGTTATTGGTAACGGTGTAGTATTATCGCCTGACGCACTTCTTAAAGAAATGAAGCCTCTTGAAGATCGCGGTATTCCAGTACGTGAACGTCTTTTCATCTCTGAAGCTTGTCCTCTAATTCTTCCGTACCACATTGCAATCGACAACGCGCGTGAAATCGCTCGTGGCGCTAAAGCTATCGGTACAACGGGTCGTGGTATCGGTCCTGCTTATGAAGATAAAGTTGCTCGTCGCGGTCTACGCGTTGGTGACCTTTTCGATAAAGAAGCATTTGCTGAGAAGCTAAAAGAAGTGATGGAATTCCACAACTTCCAACTAGAGCACTTCTACAAAGCTGAAACAGTAAGCTACGAAGAAGTTCTTGAGCAAGCGATGAGCTACGCAGATATGTTAACTGCGATGGTTATCGACGTAACTGACGAACTAGACGCAGCACGTAAGCGCGGCGACAAGATCATGTTCGAAGGTGCTCAAGGTACGCTACTAGATATCGACCACGGTACTTACCCATACGTAACGTCTTCTAACACGACTGCTGGTGGTGTTGCTGCAGGTTCTGGTTTCGGTCCTCGTCACATCGGTTACATCCTTGGTATTACTAAGGCTTACTGTACTCGTGTTGGTTCAGGTCCATTCCCTACTGAGCTATACGATGGCCTTGAGAAGCAAGACCCAGTTGGTAAACACCTAGGCGATGTTGGTCACGAGTTTGGCGCAACAACTGGTCGTCTACGTCGTACTGGTTGGTTCGATGCTGTTGCTATGCGTCGTGCAATCCAAATCAACTCTCTATCTGGTATGTGTCTAACTAAACTAGACGTTCTAGATGGCCTAGAAGAACTAAAAATCTGTACTGGTTACAAGATGAAAGATGGTTCTATCCTAGAAGTTTCTCCAATGGCTGCTGAGTCATTCGAAGAAGCGACGCCAATCTACGAAACAATGCCTGGTTGGTCTGAAAACACATTTGGTGCTAAATCTATCGACGCGCTTCCACAAGCTGCTCTAGATTACATCAAGCGTATCGAAGACCTAACTGGCGTTCCAATTGATATCGTATCAACTGGCCCAGATCGTAACGAAACTATCATCAAGGTTCACCCATACGGCGCATAATGCCTGCTGAGTGATTACCAGGCACGAACAGTGCTTTGATAATAAAATAGTTTTCTAAAAGCCGACTTTATTAAGTCGGCTTTTTAATACCTGCAATTTAGCCGTTCACTCTTTGATGGTGATCTTTTAAGCGTCATCAGGCAAAATATTGCCCATTAGCGGCAAGTTTTGTCTAAAGCCGTCGGGGTTATTGCCGATACAGATATCATGGAAAGTGAAGTTCACACTGTTTTGTGCGTGTAGAAATCCTCTGCACCCCTCAATAGATAACTTTAGCGACAGATAATAGAGTGCAGGTATGAAGCTACGAATTGTGGCAGCTTCATTGATAATGGCACTGAGCTCACCCTTGAGTCATGCAAATTTGGCTGATGTGGGAGAGCCCGTTCCAATATATACAGAAGCTGAACTGATTAATTTAATCGAAAATAATCAACATCTAGAGCGAGTGAAAGCTGATAAGTGCCAGTTAGTTGAAGATATCGTTGCTCGTGCAACGCGTATTAGCTTGCCTTCTTATGAGTTTTTATACGGTGATATGTTGGCTTGGGGTGTGTGTGTTCCACAAGATGTAGAGCTTGGCCTTTACTATATGGAAAACGCGGCACATCAAGGTTTACCCGCTGCATTAGAGCAGTTAGGTCGTTATTACTCTCGTGGTACTTTGGTACAACAAGATCAAGAGCGTGCGATTCCGTATCTACGTGAAGCGGCCTCTATGGGCAACTTAAGTGCGAGCATTCACTTAGCGGAACTCTTGTTACGTGACTACGGTAGCCCATTGGATTATGAAGATGCTTACCGTTGGTTGTATAACTCGGTAACCGCAGATCAAAGACAACACAGACGTATCACTGTGCTTCGTAGCGGTCTGGAACAGAGAATGCCAGACAATATTATTGCTCGAGCAAAGCGTCGAGACGTGTTCTGGTAAGACAGATTATTGAATGAGCAATGATGATTAATGACTGCACTCGTTAATCATCTAAAAAACTCGTATTAAAAAGGCCTCGCTGAGATTCATCAGCGAGGCCTTTTTTGATCTGAACGGAAAACCGTTTATCTAATTCGGTAGCGTTATTGAACCACCTCACCAGACTCAATCACCGTTTCACGAACAACCTTGGTGAAATCGAGTGCTTCTTGACGAATCTTATCTTCGTCTACCGTTAGCATGTCGCGATCTTGCATGATGATCTTGCCATCAACGATGGAGTGACGAACATTGCCTGAGTTAGCTGAGTACACCAGTGCTGAGTATGGGTTGTAGACTGGAACCATATTTGGCGCCTTAGTATCGATCACTATGATGTCAGCCAGTTTGCCTGCTTCAAGAGAGCCGATCTTATCTTCCATGTGCAGCGCTTTTGCTGCACCCATTGTCGCCATGTCGATCACTTTGATCGGCGGCATCGCAGCACGATCTTTGTTAACTAACTTGTGAACCTTAGCGACTTGGTTGAATTCATCAATGGTGCTCAGTGTGTTACCAGACATTGGGCCATCAGTACCTAAACCGATACGCACGTTTTCGTCATACATCTTAAGCGCAGGTGATACGCCTTTTGCTGACTTGATGTTAGCACTCATGTTATGAGCCACGCCCATATCCGATTTCTTCACCAGTTCGATATCATGATCGTCAACAAGGATCATGTGTGCACCCACCAAGTTCTTGTTGAGTGCGCCAATGCTGTCCATGTATTGAACCGGGGACAATCCATCAGAACGCTCTGCGATTTTCTCTTCTTCACGGTGTGATTCTGCAAGGTGAATCATTACTGGAACATCTAACTCTAGGGAGAGCTTAGATATTTTCTGCAGGATCTCTGTGGTGTTGGTGTAAGGCGCATGCGGTGCAAACGCTGGTGTGATTCGCGGGTGATCTTTGTATTCTTCAATGAAGTTCAACGCGTACTTAATGCCTTCTTCTGCGTTGGCAGCGTCGGCGACTGGGAACTTAATCACCGTTTCACCTAGGATGGCACGCATACCGATCTTATCGACGGTTTTTGCGACTTCATCTTCGAAGTAGTACATGTCGGCGTAAGTGGTCACACCGCCTTTCACCATTTCAACGTTACCTAGGTTGGCACCAATGCGTACCATGTCTCGCGATACTAGCTTCTTCTCTAGCGGAAAGATGTAACGGTGCAGGCGATCTGGCACATCATCGGCTAACGAACGGAAAACTGTCATTGATACATGAGTATGGGTATTGATGAGACCTGGCATAACGATATCGCCATCAACGTCTAACACTTGCTTAGCTTGGTACTGCTTCTCTAGTGAAGCATCACCAACCGCAATGATTTTGTTGTCTTTGACGACAACAGTACCGCTTTCATAAACCGTTTTGTCTTGGTTCATGGTTAGAACCATCGCATCGGTAATCATCAGGTCAGCCTTTTCCATTGCCGAACTTGCGAATGGGAACAGCGCTAGGCTCGCCATAGCTGAAGCCAATAAAGTGCGTTTTAGTTTCATATCATACCCAGAACAGGAGTTGGTAAAGTGCGTGGATAATAGTGTATTTCATTCATGGCGCAAACGTTTGTTTTATCGTTTGCTTGAAATTTTGATGATAATCCACGTCTATGAAGCGATGTTTCACAAAGTGAAGATATGTATCAATCTGAGGTTATTTGAGTGTTTTCTAAAGCATATCTGTAGCTTACCCCTAGCATCAGATATACTAGGGGTATATACCTTCCTTGCTTAAGCAGGCCCGCCTATGTCAAAAAACACACCAACGTCAGAAAATACGACAGCGACAACCACTGTTGATCCTTTTGCCGACCGAGAGTCGAAAAATTACGATAACCCAGTACCAAGCCGAGAGTTCATTATTTCGTTTTTAACAGACGCGAATATTCCGATGAACCGCAACGATCTATTCGAAGCTTTGGGTCTTGCTGGAGAGGAACAATATGAAGGGCTGCGTCGTCGTTTACGTGCAATGGAGCGTGATGGACAGCTTATCTTTACTCGTCGTCAGTGCTACGCATTGCCTGAGAAGATGGAACTGATCAAAGGCTATGTGATTGGTCATAAAGACGGTCATGGTTGGGTTCGCCCAGACGGCAGTGTGGGTAAAGACAATGATATCGTGCTGCCGCATCATCAGATGAAAACCATCATGCACGGTGATTACGTATTGGTTCAGCCTACTGACAACAGTAAGCGTGGCCGTCGTGAAGGTCGCTTGGTTCGTGTGCTTGAAGAGCGTAAAACGCCACTTGTTGGTCGCTTCTTCCTAGAGTACGGCCATTCTTACGTTGTTGCTGATGATTCGCGTATTAGTCACGACATCCAGATCCCTACTGAGCATAAAGGCGGTGCTCGAATGGGTAATGTGGTTGTGATTGAAATTACGGATCGCGGTGGTCGTTCTCGTAACATGATGGGGAAAGTAACCGAAGTTCTTGGTGAAAACATGGCGCCGGGTATGGAAACGCAGATTGCGATCCGTACTCACCAGATCCCACAAGAGTGGCCTGAAGCGGTAGATAAGCAAATCGAAAACCTAGGTGAGCATGTTCCTGAAGAAGCAAAAGAAGGACGTGTAGACCTGCGTAAACTGCCATTGGTTACCATTGATGGTGAAGATGCGCGTGACTTCGATGATGCGGTTTACTGTGAAGCGAAGAAAGGCGGCGGCTGGCGTCTATGGGTAGCGATTGCTGACGTAAGTTACTACGTTCGCCCAGATACAGCGCTAGACAAAGAAGCGATTAACCGTGGTAACTCGGTATACTTCCCGTCACAAGTCGTGCCAATGCTGCCAGAAGTGCTTTCAAATGGTTTGTGTTCATTGAACCCTCAGGTAGACCGTTTATGTATGGTGTGTGAGATGACTATCTCAGACAAAGGTAAACTGTCAGGCTACAAGCACTACGAAGCGGTAATGAATTCTCATGCTCGTCTTACTTATAACAAAGTAGGCGCGATCTTAGATGGCAATGAAGAATTACGTGAGCGTTACGAACCTGAAGTACCACATCTTGAAGAGCTTCATAAGATGTATAAGGTGCTTAAGAAAACGCGTGACGAACGTGGTGCGATTGAATTTGAAACGGTAGAAACTAAGTTTATCTTCAATGCGGATCGTAAGATTGACCGTATTGAGCCAGTAATTCGTAACGATGCACACAAGATCATCGAAGAATGTATGATTCTTGCGAATATCGCATCGGCATCTTACGTAGAAAAAGCGAAAGAGCCTGCGCTGTACCGTGTTCACGAAACTCCGGGCGAAGAGCGCTTAATGGGCTTCAAGAGCTTTTTAAGTGAATTAGGTTTAACACTGGAAGGTGGTCTGTCGCCATCACCAGTAGACTATGCACAACTGATGCAACAGATTAATGAACGTGAAGATCGTGAATTAATCCAAACCATGCTGCTACGCTCAATGAAGCAAGCGGTATACAACGCGGATAACGCGGGTCACTTTGGTTTAGCTCTTAAACGCTATGCTCACTTTACCTCGCCAATTCGTCGTTACCCAGATTTGCTATTGCACCGTGCGATTAAGTACCTTATTGCGAAAGAAGAAGGTCGTAACAGCGAACGTTGGACGCCAACTGGTGGTTACCACTACACTTTCGATGATATGGACTTCTACGGCGAGCAGTGTTCAATGACTGAACGTCGTGCTGATGACGCAACGCGTGAAGTAAACGACTGGTTGAAGTGTGAATACATGCAAGACCATGTCGGTGAGGTGATGGATGGTGTGATTGCCAACGTGACTGGTTTTGGCTTCTTTGTTCGTCTAACTGAACTGCACATTGATGGCTTGGTACACATCTCAGCGCTAGCGAATGATTACTACCAATTTGATGCTGTTGGTCAGCGTCTAGTGGGTGAAAGCTCAGGTAATATCTACCGCTTGGGTGATTCGGTTAAAGTGAAGGTTTCTGCGGTTAATTTAGAAACTCGCCAAATCGACTTTGACTTAGAAGACACTGATCGTCAGCCGCGTGGCAAAGGCAAAACAGCCAAGAAGCGTGCAGCAGAAGCGATGAAAAAGGCGAAAAGCAAGAAGCGCTCAGCAGTGAAGAGTAATAAGCCAGGTGTATCAGCGAAGCCTATGGTTGAGCCAACTAAGCGACCTGACGGAAGCAGCGAAGGCCCTGCTAAGAAGAAAAAGCCAGCGAATAAAACCGGTGCTGCTAAAGCTCGCGCTAAGAAAAAGCGTGCAGCAAGCCGTAAGCCAAAGGCTGATAACTCTTAAGACTGATAAATCTTAAGGCTAATAAGGCGCTCTGCTAATCAGGTTTAGCGCCTAACTGATTTAATTTAATGCGAGAGTATCAGGCACAAGACGCTACTCTCGAAATGAACAACACAGAGAGGGATGCATCGGCATTGATGTCATTCTTCTCTGAGCAATAAGAGTAACTTGAGACAATGAGTAACGAATTTATTTACGGTATTCACGCGGTGAAAGCCGTACTAGAAAAAGATCCTGCACGTTTTATCGAAGCGTATGTATTGAAAGGTCGCCAAGACGAGCGTCTTCTTCCATTACTGAACCAACTGCAACAGTTTGGTGTGTCGATTCAACAGATGGGTCGTAAGCCGTTGGATGAAAAAGCACAAGGTGCGAATCACCAAGGTCTTATTGCTAAGGTGAAGCCTGCTAAGCAGCTTAATGAAACTCACCTAGACGATATCCTAGCGCAGCACGAACAGCCTTTGCTGTTAGTTCTAGACGGCGTAACAGACCCTCATAACCTAGGCGCTTGTCTACGTAACGCGGATGCCGCAGGTGTCGCTGCTGTTATCGTACCTAAAGATCGCTCTTCGCCGTTAACAGCAACGGTAAGCAAGGTTGCATGTGGCGCAGCTGAAACGGTTCCTCTCGTGCGCGTAACCAACCTAGCTCGCACAATGCGTGCACTGCAAGAGCAGGGCGTATGGTTTGTGGGTACGGCAGGTGAAGCAACGCATGATATCTATCAAGCGAAGCTAACGGGTCCTCTTGCGGTAGTTATGGGTGCAGAAGGTGACGGTATGCGTCGTTTAACTCGTGAAACTTGCGATGATCTGATTAAGATTCCAATGGCAGGTAGCGTATCGAGCTTAAATGTTTCTGTGGCGTCGGGTATTTGCCTGTTCGAAGCGGTAAGACAGCGTTTAGCTCAGTAATGCGTTAACGCTGCTTTAAGTCTATGAATTTATTAGCGCTCACCACTTGCTGGTGGGCGTTTCTTTTTAGGCTGTTATAGCAAAATCCATCGGTTTGTCGGATGGCTAGATGGCGACAGAAAAACTGTTTCATTATTCACCAAATAGCGCTTGCCAATACCGGGTTCTTTCTATAACATTTGCCGTCCTTAAAACTCGGTCATTTATCTTTAGTTCCTTGCTTCCTCTGGACGACCGGGCCACTCGTGGAAGCTAATAATCCGTAAGGAGCAACCAAATGCGTCATTACGAAATCGTATTCATGGTTCACCCTGATCAAAGCGAGCAAGTTGCTGGCATGATCGAGCGTTACACTGGTTCTATCACTGAAGCTGGCGGTACTATCCACCGTCTAGAAGACTGGGGTCGTCGTCAAATGGCTTACCCAATCAACAAGCTTCACAAAGCTCACTACGTTCTTATGAACGTTGAAGCTGGTCAAGAAGTGATTGACGAGCTAGAAACTGCTTTCCGTTTCAACGATGCAGTTCTACGTAACATGATCATGCGCACTAAAGGCGCTGTGACTGAGCAATCTATTATGCTTAAGCAAAAAGAAGAGCGTGCAGAGCGTGCTCCTCGTCGCGAAGAGCGTACAGAAGCTAAACCAGAAGCAGCTGCTGAGTAATTCTTTTTTGGCTTAACGCCTTAAAAAATTCTCAACTTGTTTTAGGTCATTGATAGTTATTTCGATAATTGTGAAAGACCGCTTTACTAAATTTAAGATCAGGAGATAGCCCATGGCTCGTTTCTTCCGTCGTCGTAAATTCTGCCGTTTCACTGCAGAAGGCGTACAAGAGATTGACTACAAAGACGTAGCAACTCTTAAAAACTACATCACTGAAGCTGGTAAAATCGTACCTAGCCGTATCACTGGTACAAGCGCTAAGTACCAGCGTCAACTAGCTCGCGCTATCAAGCGTTCTCGTTACCTAGCTCTACTACCGTACACTGACAAGCATCAGTAATCGGTAATAGTTAATAATAGTTTAAGAGGACTAAGATAATGCAAGTTATTCTACTTGATAAGATCGGTAACCTAGGTGGCCTTGGCGACCAAGTAAACGTTAAATCTGGTTACGCTCGTAACTTCCTTATCCCACAGGGTAAAGCAGTTATGGCAACTAAAGACAACGTTGCTATGTTCGAAACTCGTCGTGCTGAACTAGAAGCTAAAGTTGCTGAGCAACTAGCTGCTGCTGAAGCTCGTGCAGAGAGCGTTAACACTCTAGAAGGCGTTACAATCGCTTCTAAAGCTGGTGACGAAGGTAAACTATTCGGTTCTATCGGTACTCGTGACATCGCTGACGCTATTACAGCGGCAGGTGTTGCAGTAGCTAAGAGCGAAGTACGCCTACCTGAAGGCGCTCTACGTAACATCGGCGAATTCGAAGTAAGCATCCAACTTCACTCTGAAGTTTTTGCTACTGCGAAAATCGCTATCGTTGCAGCTGAGTAATTTCAGTACCAAGACGAATTCTTTCTTTTGAAAGTTTTAAACACCAGCTTCGGCTGGTGTTTTTTTATGTCTGGAATATAGGAAAGTACAAGGAAGGGCTACAGTAGGTAAAAAGCTTACGGTGATCCATAAGCTGTTATTGCTGAACAAGTTGTTCTCAAGGTTAGAGGTGGCCTAAGATTAGAACTGGAAGAGCAAGTTGATCGATAGAACAGAGTCTTGTTTGCTTAAGCCTTCAGGCACTTTATCGTGGTACTGGCGAGAGTGAGCGATCTTCAGCGCGATATTGTCAGTAATATCGTTGATGGCTTCTAACTCAGTATCAAACTTTAGGTTACTGTGACCAGAGACAAGCGTCACGTCTGCCTTGAGCTGCAAATTCTTCAACACCTGCCATGACGTATTCACGTTGCCACGGAAAATTGCCTCTTCAACAATCTCTGGGAAGATGATGTCATCATCATCAATCTCATCAAGGTTCGGTTCTTGGTAACGAAAACCTGGTCCCACTTCGACTTCCAACACAAACTCTTCGGTATTCGAAAACTGGTAACCCAGACCACTCGAAATTGTGTAGTCCTTAAAGTAAGCACTGTATCTCGAGTCGACTCCTTTGAAACTGCCGTAAAGGTAGGTTTTAGGGCTTAACTTGTAGTCACTCTGAGCAGAGTAAGTCGATTGCCTTTTATCTTCTTCGCCATCTTTGTAGAGGTTGTAGTATTTCCATTCACCACTGGTTCTATGACGGCCAGCCGTGTACTCACCGTTAAGGCGTGCGTTAAGCGCTCGTGAATCAGAGTTACCAGTATGCGACTGATATCCAAATTCGACTTCCGTTTTTAGCGGGCTCGGTAGTTCTGTATCACTTGTATCACTCGGTGCGATATCCATATCTTTTTCTTCAGGTGTCGGTGCAACGACGATCGGCTCAGAAGTAGGTTCTGAAACTACTATAGAGTCGAGGATTGCATCAACAGAGTCTTTAGCATCATCAGCTAAGGCCATCGGAGCGCTCAGGAGACCAGTGCTTAGAAGACCAGTGCTCAGAGCCAATAATTTGGACACGCATACCTCTAGTTATACAGTGAGTGAATGGCAGGATCGTAATGCTACCCTTGGTTAATTCCGTCAGCAATAGGTAAATTCTTCCTGAAGAATAAAACAAACTCATAGGATCGGATTACAAACGGATGTTCTTGGGTATAATGAACGATCATTATTAGTTATTGAGTGTAGTCATAGTGGATACCAAAAGTCAGAAATCAGCCAACGATCAGGTGGACGCCATCAAGGTCCCGCCACATTCATTAGAAGCTGAGCAATCTGTTATTGGCGGTTTGTTATTAGATAACGAACGCTGGGATACAGTTGCCGAAAAGGTTGTGGCCAAAGACTTTTATAGCCGTCCTCACCGTCTGATCTTTGAAGCGGTAAAGGATATCCTTGAAGAAAGTTCTCCTCTGGATCTTATTACACTCTCTGAACATTTAGAGCTGCGTGAGCAACTTGAAGAAGTGGGTGGCTTTGCTTACCTTGCTGACTTAGCGAAAAACACACCAAGTGCCGCAAACATCAATGCGTATGCGGATATCGTAGCGCAACGTGCACTTGTTCGTAGCCTGATTGGTGTCGCGAATGAGATTGCTGATTCTGGTTATGACCCTCAAGGTCGTACATCGGAAGAGCTGGTTGATCTTGCTGAAAGTAAAGTCTTCGCGATTGCCGAAGGCCGTGCAAGTGAAAACGAAGGTCCACAAAACGTTGATAGCATTCTAGAGAAGACGCTAGAACGTATCGAGATCCTATACAAAACGCCGCAAGATGGTGTGACAGGTGTCGATACTGGCTTCAACGACCTCAACAAGAAAACAGCAGGTCTACAAGGCTCTGACTTAATTATTGTTGCTGCTCGTCCATCGATGGGTAAAACCACATTTGCGATGAACTTGTGTGAAAACGCGGCGATGAAGCAAGACAAACCGGTTTTAATCTTCTCGCTAGAGATGCCAGCCGAACAGCTGATGATGCGTATGCTTGCGTCACTTTCTCGCGTAGACCAAACCAAGATTCGTACTGGTCAGCTAGATGATGAAGATTGGGCTCGTATCTCGTCGAGTATGGGTATTCTGATGGATAAGAAGAATATGTATATCGATGACAGCTCGGGTCTAACGCCAACAGAAGTGCGTTCTCGTGCTCGACGTATCGCTCGTGAACACGATGGTATCTCTATGATCATGATAGATTACCTTCAATTAATGCGTGTACCTTCGTTATCTGATAACCGTACTCTTGAAATCGCCGAGATTTCTCGCTCATTGAAAGCGTTAGCAAAAGAGCTCAACGTTCCGGTTGTGGCACTTTCTCAGCTTAACCGTTCCCTAGAGCAACGTGCTGATAAGCGCCCAGTAAACTCGGATTTGCGTGAATCAGGTTCGATTGAGCAAGATGCCGATTTGATCATGTTCATCTATCGTGATGAGGTTTATAACCCAGATAGTTCCTTGAAAGGCATTGCTGAGATCATCCTTGGTAAGCAACGTAACGGTCCGATCGGTTCTGTTCGTCTTACGTTCCAAGGCCAACACTCCCGATTTGATAACTATGCAGGCCCTGCATTTGATGATGAGTAATCGCTAATGACTTACATGAAAGCGGCGACGGCGAGCATTGACTTAAACGCGCTCGAACATAACCTGAACCAGATAAAGTCGAAGGCTCCTCAGTGCAAGGTCATGTCTGTTGTGAAAGCCAATGGCTACGGACACGGCTTACTGCATATAGCCAAGCATTCAAAAAGCTCTGATGCTTTTGGTGTGGCGCGTATTGAAGAAGCGTTACAACTTCGTGCTGGTGGCATTGTTAAACCTATTTTGTTGCTGGAAGGATTTTACTCTTCGGGCGATTTGCCAATCTTGGTGACCAATAACATTCAAACGGTGGTGCATTGTGAAGAGCAATTAAGCGCGCTAGAGAATGCGGATTTGGAAACACCCGTTGTGGTATGGCTAAAAGTCGACAGTGGTATGCACCGATTAGGTGTTCGCCCTGAGCAATACCAAAACTTTGTTGAGCGTTTGCATCAATGTGCGAATGTTGCCAAACCTCTACGTTACATGAGCCACTTCGGTTGTGCTGATGAACTGGATAGAGCAACCACCGTTGAACAGACAGAGCTTTTCTTGTCGCTTACTGAAGGTTGTGAAGGGGAGCGTTCACTTGCTGCCTCTGCGGGTTTACTCGCTTGGCCAGACAGCCACCTTGATTGGGTTCGTCCGGGAATCATATCTTACGGTGTCTCTCCGTTTGTTGATAAATCAGCGCAAGAGCTTGGATTTTTGCCTGTGATGACCCTGACCTCACACCTAATTGCCGTTCGCGATGTGAAAGCCGGTGAAAGTGTGGGTTATGGCGGAAACTGGACCAGTGAACGTGATACCAAGGTTGGTGTTATCGCGATTGGTTACGGTGATGGTTATCCTCGTACTGCACCTAACGGTACTCCAGTGTTCGTTAACGGTCGAAAAGTACCGATCGCAGGACGTGTATCAATGGACATGCTAACGGTTGATCTAGGCCCTGATGCGGCAGATAAAGTCGGCGATGAAGCGACTCTGTGGGGTAAAGGTTTACCTTCAGAAGAAGTGGCTGAACATATCGGCACTATCGCTTACGAGTTAGTCACTAAGCTGACTTCGCGTGTTGCGATGGAATATGTGAAGTAATCATGGATCTTGATAAGTAAATTATGTTCAAGCGAACGACTCGAAGCTGGCTAATGTCTGCAATGACATTACTCGGTGTCAGCTTTTCTTCTTCCGCTGTGAGTGAAGAAAAAGATTCAGCCTTTGTTCCTTTCTACTTCAGCACCGAAACCATGGGTAACACCTTTGGGGTTGCGGGTGTCGCAAAGGGTGTTTGGCAACCTCAAGCCGCTCTGTTTGGTATGGCACTCTATTCAGACAAAGACAGTTACGTCGGTTTTCTATCGGCTTTTAACTATGCCTTGTCTGAGAACGTATTGTTTAGCACTCAGATGTATCAAGCGCGCTTCAACGACAACCCGTATTACATTGGTTCTCAAGGCGATAATGATTCATCTATCGATGACAAAACCATTGCTGATGGCTTAGAGCAAAACTATCAGTTTGAGTTTAAGTATTTGCTACCTT
Source organism: Vibrio sp. 10N.222.55.A1 (assembly GCF_041473835.1). Lineage (NCBI taxonomy): Bacteria > Pseudomonadati > Pseudomonadota > Gammaproteobacteria > Vibrionales > Vibrionaceae > Vibrio > Vibrio sp. 10N.222.55.A1. Next base: position 25,262 of record NZ_JBFRSX010000078.1, read on the forward strand.
GGGGCAACGTTGCAGAACACGGTTTACTCGGTGCTTTTCAGCCAATCAAAGATGTGAGCTTTGCTTCGCCAATCGAATCGGGTGTCAGTTCGATTCTATTTACGCCTTTTTATACTGCTCGCGAGTTGGAAGGTTTAAATAATACCGAGGAGGCAACAGGCTTTAGTTTGGCGTTTGATTGGGATAACCGTGATAGCACACGCAACCCGACCAGAGGTTCTCACACTAACCTTGAGTTCACCACTGGCGCAGAGAGTTGGTCTAACGATGACTTGTGGCTTAAGTGGACCTTCCAAAATAGCCAGTACTTTGCTTTAGGTCCTTTAGGGGACTTATTCGATCAACAAGTTTTAGCATTTGATTTCTATACCGCTGACACGCCAACGTGGGATAACTGCTCTGGGCAAGATTGTGCTCGCCCACCAGAAACGGAGCAAGCTCGATTGGGTGGCTTGTATCGTTTACGAGGTTATACCGGAGGTCGTTATCACGGTCGCTCTGCAGTTCATTATTCTGCTGAGTACCGAGTACTTCCTGACTGGCAACCACTTGGCGATATCCCACTGATAAACTACTACGATTTGCCTTGGTGGCAATGGGTAGCGTTTGCTGAATTAGGGCGCGTTGCCGATGAGTACGACATCAAAACACTGCACTCGGACATGAAATGGAGCTTAGGTGGCGCGGTGCGTTTCCAAGTGGAAGGTATTGTTGTACGTGCTGAGTTTGCGCGAGGTGGTGACGAAGGGGCCTTTAGGGTTATGATAAACCAGCCCTTCTAAACCTTTCGGCCTACAGTAGGCCAAATACTATTTTTATAAGAGTGGTCGTGGAAACACACCACTCTTTTTTATTAACAAGATATTGTTTTTATTAAGGAGATCTTGTTTTCAAGCAGTCTACTCACCTTGCATCGTAGCAATCACAGTTCGGCTTCCACCACAATCTCGGTGCTCTCCTAAGTAAATACCCTGCCATGTTCCTAAAGCTAAACGACCATTGCTAATTGGTATTGTCACACTGGTGCCAAGTGTCGATGCTTTAATGTGGGCAGGCATGTCATCATCACCTTCATAGGTGTGTCTGTAGTAGGGCGCTCGCTCTGGGACAAACTTATTAAAGTGCGACTCCATATCGGTACGGACGGTAGGATCAGCGTTCTCGTTTAGCGTGAGGCTGGCAGAGGTATGTTGGATAAAAAGATGTAATAAACCAACAGATAGAGAATTGATATCGTGTATCTGTTGTTCAATTTCATCAGTAATGAGATGAAATCCACGCTTTCGTGCATTTAGGTGTATAGTCTTCTGAATCCACATACGCCATCCTTTATAATGTATTTGGAAAAAAAGTGGTTTAACGCTATCTTTTGAACTTGAATTTATCAGGTATCGCTCACATTTAATTATGTTAGAGCTAGAGTCTGTACCGATTCTTCTGTCAGGAAATCTAATCCTGATTTATCTCAAGGTACAGCTCTTCATATGCGGCATAATACGTCGTGAAAAAAAATTACAAAGAATCTTTCAGTGGTGACGCGGTTTGGTCATCACAGAAAAATATAAACTTTCGCCTAATCGGGGGTTCTATTCATCACCCAGGTGACGTTTAGAATAAAACCTACAGTAACATCGGGATAGATACCATGTTGAAAAATATCAACCCAACGCAAACACAAGCGTGGAAAGCTCTAACGGCACATTTTGAGTCTGCTCAAGATATGGATATGAAAGAGCTGTTTGCTCAAGATGCAAAGCGTTTCGAGAGCTTTTCTACTCGTTTCGGTTCTGACATCTTAGTGGATTACTCTAAGAACCTTATCGATGCTGAAACTATGCAGCACCTATTTGCTCTTGCGAACGAGACTGAAGTTAAGTCTGCAATAGAAGCAATGTTCGGTGGTGATGCAATCAACAAGACTGAAGGTCGTTCAGTACTTCACACTGCTCTACGTAACCGTAGCGACAAGCCAGTAATGGTTGACGGCAAAGACGTAATGCCAGCAGTTAACGCTGTACTAGCAAAAATGGAACTGTTCACACACCGCATCGTTTCTGGTGAGTGGAAAGGTTACACAGGTAAAGAGATCACTGATGTTGTAAACATCGGTATCGGCGGTTCGGATCTTGGTCCATACATGGTGACTGAAGCACTAACGCCATACAAAACTCGCCTAAACATGCACTTCGTTTCTAACGTAGATGGCACTCACATCGTTGAGACACTTAAGCCTCTTAACCCAGAAACAACGCTATTCTTAGTGGCATCTAAAACATTCACGACTCAAGAAACAATGACTAACGCGCACTCTGCACGTGATTGGTTCTTGGCTGAAGCGGGTGACAACGCACACGTAGCTAAACACTTCGCAGCACTATCAACTAACGCAACTGCGGTCGCTGAGTTTGGTATTGATACTGACAACATGTTCGAATTCTGGGACTGGGTTGGTGGTCGTTACTCACTATGGTCTGCAATCGGTCTTTCTATCTCACTATCTGTTGGCTTCGATAACTTCGTTGAGCTACTAGAAGGTGCTCACGAGATGGATAACCACTTTGCTTCAACTGAGTTTGAAAGCAACATTCCAGTAATCCTTGCGCTTATCGGTATTTGGTATAACAACTTCCACGGCGCTGAGTCAGAAGCAATTCTACCTTACGACCAGTACATGCACCGTTTTGCAGCTTACTTCCAGCAAGGCAACATGGAATCAAACGGTAAGTTTGTAGACCGTGAAGGCAACCCGGTAGAGTACCAAACAGGTCCTATCATCTGGGGCGAACCTGGTACAAACGGTCAGCATGCTTTCTACCAACTGATTCACCAAGGCACTAAGCTGATCCCATCAGACTTCATTGCTCCTGCAATCAGTCACAACCCAGCATCTGATCACCACCAGAAGCTAATGTCTAACTTCTTTGCTCAAACTGAAGCACTAGCATTCGGTAAGACAAAAGAGACAGTGGAAGCTGAATTCCTAGCGGCTGGCAAAACAGCTGAAGAAGTGGCTGAGCTTGTACCTTTCAAAGTATTTGAAGGTAACCGTCCAACGAACTCTATTCTTGTTAAGCAAATCAACCCTCGCTCTTTAGGTAACCTAATCGCGATGTACGAGCACAAGATCTTCGTTCAAGGCGTTATCTGGAACATCTTCAGCTTCGACCAATGGGGTGTAGAACTTGGTAAGCAACTAGCAAACCAAATTCTTCCAGAGCTTGCTGACGATGCTCAAGTAACGTCTCACGACAGCTCAACTAACGGTCTAATCAACGCATTTAAAGCGCTTAAAGCTTAATTGAGTTGATAGCACCAAAAAAACGCCAACCTTCGGGTTGGCGCTTTTGTATCTGTATAGCAAGCATTGGTTAAATCGCAGGTAATAAAAAAGGCTGGCATGATGCCAACCTTCTTTGATTTGATACTCAGTACTGCTAGAAATAAACAGCTGTTATTCGAAACAGATCTCGATGAAAGCATTACCCCATTGAGATGAGAAAGGCATGATGATGATTGCCCCATCACACTTGTGACGAATCGTATGACCTTTACCGGAAACCACGATTGGTGTTGCCATATCGAAGTCAAAACCGCTTTCCGCAAGAATACGTTTCGCACCGCCAGTCACCATGTTAGTGATTTCACCCACCATATCGGTCACTTCTTCGTTGAGGCCGTTTGGTCGTTCACCAAGCATGTTTTCCATGATTTCGAGAGCGAGACCTTCATCAAAGGTGATCGACATAGAGCCACGAGATTGTGTACCCACCATACCAATTAGGCCGGATACATCACCACGAGCGATTTCATCTTTCTTAACTCTCGGTTTTTGTGGCTTCAATTCTAGAGAAGCCATCGTTTTTAATACGTTCATCAAAGAAGCTAAAAACGGGTTTACAAATTCAGCGCGCATAATGTTCTTCTATAATCTTATTCTTTCATCTCGGAGGAGCAAGATTGGCAAATGCCATGCGATTCAATGACATGATTCGTCAATTGAAAGCCATGCTTCTCAGCGTTACTGGCGAGTAGGGTGACAAGCGCATCGTCCTGCAGTTCTATCACAGTGCCACATTTATCGCAGATCAGTAGTTGGGAGAAATGTTTGTTGGCATTGCAAGAGCAGCAGCATATGAAGCTATTGGTTGACTCAACTCTGTGAATGAAACCTTGCTCCAACAAGAAATCCAAAGCGCGATATACTGTAGGTGGCTTGGCTTGCGGTTCACTGACTTTCAACTGCTCTAATAATTCATAAGCACTGGAGGCTTTTTTATTAGAGAGGATGAGCTCAAACACTCGCTTTCTTTGAGGTGTTAATCTAACGCCTCGCGATGCGCATATCCCTTCAACTTGCTCTATTAATGTGTGGTCCAAATTTTTCACCATTCAATCGGACATCCCTAATCAAACCTTATTTCTAGGTTACTACGTTTTGGGAGCCAATGATTTCTATTAAAGTCAGGTACAGAGCGTATTGTGACCCACGACTTTGAATAAGACAAGGTAACTCAAAATGACAGTGTGACTCAAGGCATAACTGATTAGTGAGGCTGAATTAGAGGTTTGGTGAATAGGTTTAAATAAAAAATGTGAGGTAAAGTTGATATGACATCTTCATTTGAGTTCAATTTAGCTCAATTAATTTTTCTTACAATAATGTGCTGTTTTAAATCACATTTCTTATCGCATATTGTTCCTTATTCGCTAAAATCGATGCCTAATATAGACTAGAAGAAGACTATTGACCCCTCCTGTCAACATGAGCTTGTCATGGTGTATTGGAGTTTTAGTCTTTAATTTCAAATGCTTGGAGTTAAGCTGTGGAGCAAGTAAACAAAGAATCATTTCTGAAACTGTTGTCCATCTATAATCAAAGAGAAAAACGTTATCAACAACGTTTGGATGACTTTAAGGCCATGAGGGATAAGCTTGAAGAAGTGGAAGAACCAAGAGTTAAAAAAAATGAGCTATACATCAAACTGGCTATAGCCGCAGCTATTATTTTAGTCATCGCCTTTATCTTTATTTAAGTCGTCAAATTGGAAGGGAATAAAATGAAAAAGCATTTTGACGCTTTGGCTAAAGCTTCATTAGAAAGTAGTCATCTTAACCTTGGTGAATGGTATGAAAGCTATGGTTTAGCACTGCACTTATTCAAGTCTGATAGCAAAATTTACACAAAGGCGATGAAAAAGCGAGACGGTCATAAAAAGCACATTGCAAAATATATTGAACCTAAGTTACTCACCACGGAAGGAGTAACTGAGGAGTTTAAAAAAATAATGCGTTGGAAGACCTTTGTTGAACGATGGGACGCATATTACGAACCTATTGCAAAGCCTCAAGATCGCGTGCATCACTTGTCTGCAGTATTGGAGGCTTTGTCCGATGAAGATGTTCCACGAGCTTTAATCGAAATCGATAATTTGCCGGTTGACTACTTGATCAACGATACTTTTTGGGGCGAGGTCATTCTCTTTATCGTTGCCGCAAGATCAGGAGATCAAGAGCAGGCCCGATCAATAACGCAAGAACTGTACAACATGGCGCAGAGCGATCACAACACAGCGTTACTTAGCCATTTGTTACCAGCTTTATGTAAGAAATATTTAGATGAAGAGTATTATCCATGGCAAATGAAGGCTCGTGTAGTGAACTGGAATGGAGAAACTTATCATTGTGTTCCGGTATTAATACACAACTTTGATGCTTTTGGTGGTCAAGAGTACATAAACCATACTCCTGTCAGACAACGTGCTCGCGTTGAAAGAAAACATAGCGTGGATTACGTGTATTCTACAGACCGTTATGGAAACCGAGGTCAAAGCATCGCGAGTGCGACTGCTAATGTTGGAATCGCCGTAGCGAGTGCGACAGGTAAAGTTATCGGCCATACTTTGCTTTTGGGCGCCGCAGGGGCGATATATCTAGCGTTAGCCGGTAAGATTCGAGTAAATCACTACAATAATTCCAATCATAAGATAGTCTTAAATCGTAAGACCGAGATGCCTGTCAATTCGTGTGGTTATATCGTGACTAAACAGAACAGTACTATTGAACCATGGCAGGATGAAGAGGGGAGCGAAAGCATAGACAATAGCTTTTCGTTTTTGAACTTCACAGATGGTTTGGCTTATCCATGTCGAAAGGGGTATGACATCCCAGATGAACAAGGGCTTATTCAATTATTATTTGATGAAATAATGTAATCATGATTTGTATTTATGAGTTTTTGAGCCTTTGCTTTCAATCAAATTAAACCATTAAACACGTCCACTCCAACAACATATCAACAATCGAAATCAATGGTTGGAGTCATCATATATTAGCACTTTGCGGTCTCCGTGCTTGGAGGCCGACTTTGTCGTGCTCAGCGTGTGAAACCCAGTTATGTCACATATAAGCTACCAACGGATAAGGATCTCATGTTTTCACCACCTTCACGTGTAACCACGCTTTCAAGAGGGCTGCTTGTCACTACTATTGCTCTTATTCAGGGATGTTCATCTACAGATAAAGTAACACCACCACAACCAACCTTGGAGCGAGGGCTTGGATTACCTGCAGATGCAAAACTAATCTCGAATCATAACTCAGCAGAGGGGCGAGAAATGTTTCGTGATATGCAGTTGGCGTTAAAATCGCGCAATCTTTATCAAACCATGGGAGGGGATATCTCTTACATCAAAGGACAGTGCCCTATTGATGTTATCGCCCACCGTGGCAGCTCTAATTATGCTGAAAACTCTCGTAATGCGATTCAAATGGCGGCGGTAAGTGGTTTTGATGGAGCAGAAATTGATGTGATGCTGACGCGTGATAAAGATTGGGTTGTACATCACGACATAGAAACAGGAAGAGCAACCGCTCGTAGTGATGGTAAGCGATATCGCGTGAGTCGTATTAAGAGTAGTGAGTGGAACTCTCTGAGTGGAAGGAGCCCTGACGGAACATTAGATGGGTATCGTCCCGCTTATTTCAATGAAGCCGTGAATGATTGGTACCATTACGCAACGATTGAACAACCCCTTAATATTGAAATAAAAACATCAGATGGCTCCATGGAAGATTTGTTTAAACTCGACGAAATGGCCAGACAAAGTCTCCCCTATAGAAACTATTTTTATTCATCAATGGATATGGACGTTCTGAAAAAAATGCGGGAAATCAATTCAAGTGTTTATCTTGGGTATGTATGGGAGCCTCATTCGGCGTCGGTTGCTCAGTTTAAGCGGGATGCAAAACGAGGCATGGGTTCTGATGATTATTATCAGAAAAATAAAAAGAATATCGATCGCGCCTTTGCTATGGAGGGGCGTTATCGTAAGCATAAGCCCAAACATTCCGCTAAAACGGTAAAACGAATACTTGGCCCCAATAGTGGATTACATGTTGATATAAGAAGTTACCGACAATATGCGACAATTTACAGCCGTGCGAAAGCGCAAGGCATGAAGGTGGTGACTTATACGATTAACGGAACGGATTACCACCAAGATCAATTGGTCTCGTTAGCTAAGGCAGGTCGACCTCTGCCAGATGAGGCGATCATGGATACCAGTAAGTTCTCTATTTGTCAGCAGCTTGCTCCACAGCTTGTCGTTCAATCAAATGGCTACCAACCCACAACGTTAGCAGGCGAAACCGTTGCTGGCCTACCCAATGACGCTGATTTTCACCGACTCTATGAACAAATAGATTACCTCAAAGATGGCCATTACATCACTAACCGAGGTCTCATTAGGAGTGTGTCATATTCCAAGCCTGCTAGCGTGAAAGGTGTGAAAAAAAGAACGCAAACAACGCAGAGCGCGAAGCCAGCAGTGCTGTTTGATATTCAAGATGAAGATTTAAATTTAAGTAACGATGCGATCAGCATTTCGATGCCGACAGAAAAATGATGTTTGATGAGAACAGGGATAGACAAATTATGGAAGCGTTAAGATGAAACCAGTTCCTAGCCAGGACGTAATAACCACAAATAATAAGAAGCCGAAATGGTTGGCTGTTTTGTTGTTTTTTTGTTCACTTCTTTATCTTTTTCCTGAAGTCGCTTTCAACGCCAAGTTGGTTGAAATTGCGGGTGGAATCGATGTTAGTGATGCTCAATTACATAAAACGGAGCTATTTGGCCGAACCATCTCAGGGATCGGGGTGACTTTAATTGTTGCGGATTTTCTACTTAAAGGATGGCTGACCACGACGAAGTTTCGCGCTATTTCATCGTTGGTCGTGATTACAGCTTTGGTTTGGCCAACGGTTTTTTTTGGTCAAAAGGCGGTAATAGATAAATGGTTGATTGAACCGAGTAGTGCAAAGCAGAGACAGGAGGCTTTCTTTTCCTCTGTACTGCGATCTAGTTTAGCGATGAATGCGATTAATATCGAAGGGATCCCTTATAACTCAGAGGCGAGTACCGAGTCGTCAGAAATGACTTTTCTCGCTTTGATCGGTGGGTTGGTTTACAGCAATGATGCATTCTTAAGTCATATTGATGATAAGAAAGTTCAAATTTTGGATCGTTATATTCAAAATCGAGCAAACGCCAATTTCGATGAGCACTATGCGAACTATAAAGTATTACGGAGTGAAGTTCAGCAATCGTGGCATCAATATCAAAAACATGTTGGGGCGTATAATCAGACGGTAGAGTCTCGCCATCAAAAGGCCAATCAAGCGTGGGAAGAGGTCGAGTCGACCGTCGCGACGGGGTATCGTGATTATCAACAGGCGAGTAAGGCCTATTTAACGAGAGCAGAGGCGAGAGCACAAAGAGTTGCACAACCTATTTTTGACCTATTTGATGATAAAGAACGCTGTTATAAACGCAAAGGAAGCTCAAGAGCCAATTGTATCAGCCGCATTGAAGATCGCTATGAACGCTTATTAAAAGATAACTCGATTCCCCACCAACCGATGGATTATTGGTTAGAGAAAACCTTTCGACGAACGAAAGGTGAAACATCTTGGGGGGAAGCATTCGGTTCTCTAGGCTTATCAGTTATCCAAGCCGGTATTGAGCAGGCGACAGGGCAAGCTGGAGAAGCCATTCAAGATAAAACGTATACCAATAGTGTCGCTCATTACACACCACGAATACTGGCAGTGTGGCAAAAACAGTTCTTAAAAGAGACCGGTTATCCTATGGGAATCGACTCTATGTCGGAGTTTCGCTCCCACTCTACAACAGCAAGTAAGGTTCGTACTCAAGTTCATCGAAAGGGGATCCATTTAGACTCCAATTGGCAAATAAACCAAATTAGCGTGTTTAAAAATGCAGTCAGAAACAAAGTTATGAAGGACACCAAAGCTCGTTGGCATGCCGAGGCAAAGCAGCGGGGTTACGACATTGAACCGAACTTATCTTGGAATGATTTTCAAAAAGTAGCCGAAGTTCAGCAACAAATAAAGAATCGTATGGGCGAACGTTATTACGTCGAGCCCATGATGGCGACGTGGAATAATAAGCAATTTTACCAACAGGTTATTGTTCCAAATGTGAGGCGTGAGAGAGATTATTGGCTAGGTTATATTGAGGCGTCACGCGCTCAGTTTGCTGATGATGGCCCTTATGCTGAACAAGGCAAAGCGGCATTGCGTTCTATCATTGTGCCGCCAATATCAATGGGACTATCGCTATTTCTCGTTGTCCTAACGGTGTTTAAGCTGCCAGGAAAATTTATCGTGTTGATGAATTACCATAAACCACGGCCAGCACCGAACTTGAAGAGCAAGGCTCTGAATATAGGCAGCTCGTTTATCGTCATATTCGTTATTCTTGTTGTGCCTGTGAATGTATTTTCATCCAAGTACACTCAAACGGACTCAACGATTGGCTTTTTCTTAGAGCAAGTCAGTGACACACTATCTCCGTCGGCTTCTTATGCCGTTCGTTGGGTGATACATACTCAACCGTTGATTCATCCACTTGGCGCTCAAATAGACAAAAGTATGCGTATTACTGATGGGTTTTCTACCTCTTTGGAGCATTCGGTAGCGGAGTTGGATGGTGTTTTTGCTCGTTATTTAACTCAGCGTGCTGAGAGCGAACCGGTGAGTTCAGCTAAAAACAATAATGAAGCCCAAACGGAGTTTCCTATGTACATCAATTCAAACGCACAGAACCAACCGGGTTTTAAGGTTCGAATAATGAATATTAAGCCTAGGTACCAAGCCGGTATGCGATTGCCAGAGGGTAATTATGATGTTGAGGTCCGTGCCAATGGATACCAACCAAAGCGTTTATGGGTAAAGCACAGTAAAGGAAAAGCCTCTCACCGAATCGAACTTGAAAAGTTGGTTATTTAAGTCCGCGTCATAGAAAGTGAACAGAAGAAAATGATCTGCTCCTTCCACTAAAAAGGGTTTAGCGTTACTTGGCGCGGGAGCTGCTTTGGTAGCTGGTCACCCTGAACTTATCACCGCGAGCGTATCGGCAGACGGTGTTCAATTCGGTGGCATTATTGGCGCAAGTGCTCCCATAGTATTTGGCCTATGGGAAACCCTACGCAATGAGTTCAAGTAATGGCAGAATATCAAACACTAATAGTTGCAGTTGTCAGTGCCTTGTCGAGCGGTGTAGGTGTAGGGATTACACTCAAAACTGATGTTAAATGGCTGCGCTTGATGATGGAAAAGATGGATGAGCGTTTGACACGACTTGAAAATAAATGCCTTAAATGACGTAACATATGGTTAGAGGCGATGTACTCCATTGAAAAATGAAAATGTATTTATAATTAGTTTAGAGGTAGAGTGTCCCTGAGAGCTTTATCTTCTACACTTAATTTAAGCCTGCAATAACAGAACAGTATATGTGCAGTTCTAGATTAAAAAATATTCAGTTTTATTGTCGTACCTACCTATACTGTTGTTAAAGAATTGATGGTTTTTATGGTGTTTCACCTTTATTCAAGGTATAAAGATGAGGCAAAACTGGATCTTTTAGGGCTGAAGAGTATAATTCCGAGCCCTAAGATTGAGAGCATACCTTTAATTGGAACTAGGATTATGATTACGCGCACGAACCAAACAGTGCTGGAAAGCAGATTGATAACATCTGTACCAACCGATGATAGCAAAAGCTGTTATCAGGTGCGTTGCCTCTATGCAGGCGATGACTTAGCTAGGTTCATTGTTATCGACTCTACAGATGTCCAGAAATATCAAGTTGAGATATTGGCAGAGGCTCGTTTTAGTTTTAAGCAAAACCATCTTGCCTTTAAGTCACAAAATCTAACTGACTCAATCACAAAATTACTTAAAAGTAAAATATTTAACTTTGCACAACAAGAGCTTGGAAGAATTCCCCAAGTTTTTTAAAAGTTAAATTTATAGGGTATACTAGGCTCCTCACATAGGTAAGGAGCCTTTTTTGTGCCTGAATTAAATCCAACCGGATATGCAAAACAACTCAACAGTGGTAACTATGAACAGTTACCAATTATTAGTGAACAGTACGATGTTGTTGATGATGCAGGCATTCCAATTCCTCTTAGGATGGTACACCATCAACGAGACACATATGTATCAGATGCTGAGACTCCAGACGGAGTTGTAATTATTTTTGCAATTGATTTTGAAGAATTGGATTCGGCAATAGATCTTTTAACTCAGGCTCAAGAGAGATCTTTAGAGGCGAAAGATTTGTATGATTATGTGGTTGAAAATCATGATGGAATGTATGAAGAGAATGTTATAGGTCGAATTGCTTTTAATATTCTTCCTGGGCCTATCTCAGTTAAGGAACTAACAGTAGTCCCAAGAATTTGTGGAGCTTACATTAAGGAAAAGTATCGCCGCTATCGCATTTCCCCAATCGGTTATCAAATACTTGGCCATCACTATGGTGCGGTACAATCAGATCAAGAGCAAACCCCACTTGGTGCCAAGTTGTGGTATGCAAGCCTACCTAAATTCGGAAAGGTCGTTGCCGTAGATACTAAAATAGAAAGTATTTTAGAAGAAGTTTTGCATACTTGCCCACCTACTGGTGAGTATTGGGATGGAACTGTGTTAGTAAATACAGATAATGAAAAAGATTTAAGCTCCCTAGGTAAAGTTCCTTATTCTTTAGTCGAATCTAAAAAACACGTAGTGTTCGAGTTCGTACCGTCGAAATAATCGTAAGATAAGGCTCATTACTGAGCCTTGTTGTGCAGTTTATGTGGAAACAATTGCGTATAAACCTGCCATAGAATATTCAGATTTCTGTGGCCAGTAACTTGAGCAAATTCTTCAATTGAGTAGCCCTTTTCAAACAACCGACTCGCCCCTTCCCTTCTCAAGTCGTGGTACCTCAAATCTTCAATACCTAACTCATTTCTTACTCGCTGAAAGCCTGCACTAACACTTCGTGAGTTGTACGGGAAAATAAGCTCACTTTTGTTTGGTTGCTTTAGTGCGATCTCAAATGACTCGCCAAGCAGTGGCACAATCATGTGATTACCCTCTTTCTTCCTTGGGTCTTTTCTATCTCTAACGAGTATCGTTTTATGTTCTTGGTTCAGGTCTTCCCAACGCAGCTTGCAGACTTCACCTATTCGCATGCAAGTAAGAATGCTGAATTCAAGAATGTCGGTGAATGGGATTCGAGTTGTACCGTTTGGCCTAAAAGACTCGCGTTGCTCTAATCCAAGCTTTAAGAGTTTCAGTTCTTCAGAAGTAGGGCGGCGTGTTCGTTTTTGACTTTTACCAACTAACCCCATATCAATCAGAACAGGCACCGCTTCATCAAATATCTGGTGATTGGTGTCGATGTTGAAGACAGGCTTAGACTTTTTCATTACAGAACGTAGGTAAGCAATATCATGATAAATCGTTGCGGGTTTGGCTCCTGCGCCTCTTCTATTTTTACAGTGCTCGATTAAGTCGCTAGTTCGTAGTTGATTACTCTCAACTTGGGCGATGTCGCAATCCCTAAGCATTTTAATAACGTAGCGTTTTGTGCGGCCTGTATTGTCCCAGAGATCACGCTCAGCCATGAACAAATCGAGGAGTACCGAAAGGGGGACTGTTTTTGGCTGATTGAGTACCCCTTGAGCTTCTAGTTCAGCTACCCTTTTTTTACCGAAAGCTTTAGCGAGTGCTTTCTTTTTTAGAGTTTTGCTTTCCCTGTGTATAATGCGCGAATTCTTTTTAACGATGATTGTTACCTTGAACCTTGGTTCACCGCTTTTTAGCTTTCTGGTCTCGATGGTATAACTTGCCATTGTCCAACTCCTAAAGGGGTACTTGAGGGGTACTACAGGAAGTAATTCCGTTTAATTCTAGGTAATTCACTGTATGTTTGTACAGTATTAATTGAGACTGAATCATGACAAACACTAATAAAACCAGTAAATACGCTAGTAACCGACTTTCTGTTGCACCCATGCTCGATTGGACTGACCGCCACTGTCGTTACTTTCACCGTTTGCTTTCTCAGCAGACTCTTCTGTACACGGAAATGGTAACAACGGGCGCGATCTTACATGGTAAGGGCGACTTCCTAGAATATAACGAGCAAGAACATCCTCTTGCACTTCAACTCGGTGGTTCAAACCCGGTTGATCTTGCTGCTTGTGCCAAGCTTGCTGGTGAACGCGGTTATGATGAAGTGAATCTTAACGTAGGTTGCCCTTCAGACCGAGTTCAGAATGGTCGATTTGGTGCATGCTTGATGGCTGAGCCCGAGTTGGTGGCAGATTGTGTTTCAGCGATGAAAGAAGTCACTGATATTCCAATTACCGTGAAAACGCGTATCGGTATCGATGACCAAGACTCTTATGAGTTTCTAACTAAGTTTGTTTCGACGGTTTCTGAAAAAGGTGGCTGTGAGCAATTTACTATTCACGCGCGTAAAGCGTGGTTGAGTGGTCTTAGCCCGAAAGAGAACCGAGAGATTCCACCGCTAGATTACGATCGTGCATACCAAATCAAGAAAGATTTCTCTGATCTTGTGATTGCCGTGAATGGTGGCGTTACTACTCTTGAGCAAACTAAAGAGCACTTGCAACACCTTGATGGTGTGATGATCGGTCGTGAGGCTTACCATAGCCCATTTATCTTGGCTGAAGTTGATCAGCAGATCTTTGGTTTAGACACGCCAATCAAGAAGCGCTCACAAGTGGTTGAAGAAATGTACCCGTACATTGAGCGTGAGCTTTCAAATGGTGCAAGCTTAGGACACATCTCTCGTCATATGCTTGGTTTGTTCCAAAGCATGCCGGGCGCAAGACAATGGCGTCGTTACATCAGTGAAAACGCACATAAGAAAGGTGCAGGTATCGAAGTGATGCAGACAGCATTGGCTAAGATCCCTAAAGAGCTAAACGTATAATCTCCCTCGAGGTTAAAAGTTCGAGCTTAAAAGCCCAAGGTTAGAAACTTAAGGTTAAAAAACCAAGCTTAAAAACCTAAGCTTAAAAACCTAAGGTTAAATTCGCCACTGGAGGCTAAATTTGCCATTGATCGTTTCTTTAAAAGCCACGCATTTAGATGTGTGGCTTTTTATTTGATTGATAAGTAAGGGTTTTATTGGTTTCACTAACTTGGTATGGAAGCTGCAATGTTAGAAAGTAGGAAAGATAGGTCATTAACTCATTAGGGAGACCATTATGTTTGAATTAATCTTTGTTCTTATTTTCGTCGCAACTTTACTTGTCACTGGTATCACGTTTATGACGGTATTGGCTGCAACCGGAATCGCGTTAGTCGTCATGTTGGTCTTGGGTATGATGGGGGTTGTGTTTAAGTTGCTGCCTTGGTTAATTGTGATTGCATTGGGTATCTGGTTTTTCAAAAACTTTGTACACAGTTCTAACCAAAGACGTTACTAAGGTCATGGTGTCGTCAAATCTTTGATCGTCAGCGGTTTATCGTTTGAGAATTTAAGATGTGTGATAGAATTTTCCCCAATAATCTATGAATGTGCATACAATTAGCACAACGATATGGAATTGGAGCTATCTCAAATGAATAAAATGCCATTAATTGCTTTAGTGGGAATGCTATCTTTAAGCTCGGCAGTGTCTGCTGAAGAAGAGTTTTCTTACACGGCTAAAGTCGGTGCCGATATGTGGTGGGGAAGTACAAAGCTAAACGAAGTTAGACAAGATGATGATTCTAACTCACCTTCGTTGTATTTCGCATTTGAGCATAATGCCCCGATGCTACCAAACGCTAGCTTTCGCTATACTTCTGTTGATGCAGATTCATTGGCTTTCGATAAGTACGACTACACCTTCTATTACACGTTGTTAGATCACAAGCTGATGAACTTCGATGCGGGTGTGACGTTTACTCAATACTCAAACTCGAATTACATTGAACCAAAAGCAACAGGTGCGAAAACATCGACGTTTGATGAGTTCACGTGGAGCTTCTACGGTAACGCAGAGATCAATGTGCCGGACACCAACTTCGATATCATTGGTACGATGGAGTTCGGTGATAGCAGTGGTATTAAGAGCACTGACTTGATGGCGGGTGTTCAGTACCGAATTCCAGTATCAGAATCTGAAATTGCCCTGCGTGGTGGTTACCGTGTTATCGATTTAGATTCGGATGAGTTCTTTAGCTCAGAACTAGGCAAGAGCTTTGTCATGGTCGATGGTTGGTTTGCTGGTGCTGAAGTGCGCTTCTAGTCCATATAAAGCAAATTTAGAGCGAATTTTAAGAACGCCACTTTATTAAGTGGCGTTTTTTTATATCTATTGGTTACTTGAGTATATATCTTTCTGGAATTAGTTAGCACATTCATCACTTTCGACCATCCTTAATACAGAGAGCCAATTTGCGTCTATTCTTATAAGGTCTATGTAGTGAGGTCAAAGCAAGGGATGGAATATGACACTCAATGAATTGAGAAATTTATATAGAGAAAACCTGTTAGTTGAAGCCATCATAGAGCCCTCAATTCAAGAAGGGTCTTGGGTTGTGGAGTTTCGTCATATGGGTGGTGGCTTCGTTCTGCTTACTGATGTTCATGGTGAAGAATGTCATTACGCGGATTTAGACTTGGCATCTAAGTCGGCAATGGCGGTTGGCTTTCAGCAAGTACGCATTGAAAACCAGTAAGACAATTTACGTTTCAATCGGTTTTTACTTCCAAAAAGTTATAAAACATACTTTTCTATTCTTTCTTGTTATTAAAAGGAGTGGTTAATCTATCGTCACGCAATGATTAGGGATGTCGTGACCATGTCTTTAAATAAGAAAGAGTCTTCACAAAATAATAATGCACAGTCTGGGGCTAATGAGTTACCTGGGCTAGCAGCACCACTTAATGACCAACAATTGGGTCATCTTCAGCAAACTGTTTCTGAACTGTCTTCACAACAACTGGCATGGGTCAGTGGTTACCTTTGGGGAGTGAGCCAAGCTCAGCCTGTCGGTGCTGCTGCGCCAATTGCTCAAGCGGCCGCTGCAGTAGCGGCTAAGCCAGCGGGTAAGCTCAGCATTATCTTCGCTTCTCAAACCGGTAATGCTAAAGGCGTCGCTGAATCGCTCGAGGCAGAAGCAAAAGCCTTAGGTATCGCCGTCGAGCTTTTCGATGCGAGTGATTATAAAGGTAAGAACCTAGCCAAAGAGACACACGTCATTTTCGTCGCTTCAACCAATGGTGAGGGCGAAGCCCCTGATAACGCGATTGAGTTGCATGAATTCCTTCAATCGAAGAAAGCGCCAAAATTATCAAACCTACAATACGGTGTGATTGGTTTAGGTGACTCAAGCTATGAGTTCTTCTGCCAAACGGCTAAAGACTTCGATAACTTCCTCGCTAAGCTTGGTGCGAAATCGTTTGTCGATCGCCTTGATTGTGATGTTGATTACGAAGAGTCAGCAACGGAATGGCGCGCTAAAGCGTTATCACAAGTTCAAGAAACGCTATCGACAGGTGCCGAGGCTGATATCGTTCAGTTACCAGTAGGCCAAGCAGCTGCCGGTCATTCGCAATACACCAAACAAAATCCATATACAGCGACACTATTAACCAGTCAAAAGATCACGGGTCGTGACTCGGGTAAAGATGTTCGTCATATCGAGATTGATCTTGATGAGTCGGGCATTACCTACCAACCCGGCGATGCGCTAGGCGTATGGTATGAAAACAGTTCGGAACTCGCAAATCAGATTCTTTCTAAGGTTGGGTTATCGGGTATCGAAAGTGTCGATGTCGATGGTGAGAATCTATCTATCCATAGTGCGCTAGTGAGTAAATTTGAGATTACCACTTCAAACCCTCAACTTGTGACTAAGTTTGCTGAGTTATCGGGCAGCAAGAAGTTAATCAAGCTGGTGGAAGATAAAGACAAGCTTCGTGAATACGCGGGTAATACTCAAGTTGTCGATGTTTTAGCTGAGAAGAAAACTAAGCTATCGGCTGATGAGTTAATTGGCCTGTTACGTAAGCTGACACCGCGTCTCTATTCTATTGCATCAAGCCAAGCAGAAGTAGATGAAGAAGTTCACTTGACGGTTGGTTTGGTTGAATACCAAAAAGGCGAAGAGTCTCGTTTAGGCGGAGCTTCTAGCTTCTTAGCTCAACGTCTTGAAGAGGGTGGTGAAGTGAAGGTGTTTGTTGAGAACAACAATAACTTCAAATTACCACAAGACGACAATACACCAATCATCATGGTCGGCCCGGGTACCGGTATCGCACCGTTCCGCAGTTTTGTTCAAGAGCGTGAAAACAATGATGCTGAAGGAAAAAGCTGGTTGTTCTTTGGTGACCGTACCTTTACTCAAGATTTCTTATACCAAGTTGAATGGCAAAAGTACCTCAAGTCTGGCGCGCTAACTAAGCTCGATGTTGCCTTTAGCCGTGACCAAAAAGAAAAGGTTTATGTTCAGGATCGTTTAATCGAACAAGCAGAGCAGGTGTGGCAATGGCTGCAAGAGGGCGCGTACCTCTATGTCTGTGGCGATGCGACTCGAATGGCTAAAGATGTTCATGAAGCGTTAGTTTCGATAGCGGAAAAGCATGGCAACCAGAGCCGCGAGCAAGCTGAACAATATATTAATGATTTACGTAAAGCGAAACGTTACCAAAGGGATGTGTACTAATGAGCAAGCAAGTAATAGAGCAAGAAGTGCTAGGTCAAGTACTTGGACCTTTGGCTGACAATGAGCGTCTTAAGCGTGAAAGTAATAACCTACGCGGTACGATTGAACAAGATCTCCAAGACCGCATAACAGGTGGCTTTACTGCTGATAACTTTCAGTTGATTCGTTTCCACGGTATGTATCAACAAGACGACCGTGATATTCGTAACGAACGTACCAAACAAAAGCTCGAACCGTTACATAACGTCATGCTTCGTGCTCGTATGCCTGGTGGCATCATTACCCCTAAGCAGTGGTTGGCGATTGATAAGTTCGCAGACGAAAGTACCTCTTACGGTTCAATTCGTCTAACAACTCGTCAAACGTTTCAGTTCCACGGTGTCTTGAAGCCGAACATTAAGTTGATGCACCAAACGCTAAATAGCATTGGCATTGATTCAATTGCGACAGCGGGTGATGTAAACCGAAATGTTCTATGTACGACAAACCCGGTTGAATCTGAACTTCATCAAGAAGCTTACGAGTGGGCGAAAAAGATCAGTGAACATCTATTACCGAAGACTCGTGCTTATGCAGAAATCTGGTTAGATGGTGAAAAACTAGAAACAACGGATGAAGAACCTATCCTTGGTAGCAACTACCTACCGCGTAAGTTCAAGACGACGGTTGTCATTCCTCCGCAAAATGATGTGGACGTCCATGCTAACGATCTTAACTTTGTTGCTATTGCTGAAGACGGAAAGC
This sequence comes from Vibrio sp. 10N.222.55.A1, assembly GCF_041473835.1. Lineage (NCBI taxonomy): Bacteria > Pseudomonadati > Pseudomonadota > Gammaproteobacteria > Vibrionales > Vibrionaceae > Vibrio > Vibrio sp. 10N.222.55.A1. Next base: position 44,057 of record NZ_JBFRSX010000078.1, read on the forward strand.
TGGTGGGCTTTAATGTGTTAGTTGGTGGCGGTTTAGCGATGACACACGGTGATACCTCTACTTATGCACGTAAAGCTGACGACTTTGGTTTTGTGCCATTAGATAAAACGTTAGATGTAGCAGCGGCGGTGGTAACGACTCAGCGTGACTGGGGTAACCGTTCAAACCGTAAGAATGCAAAAACCAAATACACACTAGACCGTGTTGGTATTGATGTATTCAAAGCAGAAGTAGAAAAGCGTGCAGGCGTAGAATTTTCTGAAAGCCGTCCTTATGAGTTTACTGGCCGTGGTGATCGCATTGGTTGGGCGGAAGGCATTGATGGTAAGCACCACTTGGCGTTATTCATCGAGAATGGTCGTTTACTTGATTTTCCGGGTAAAGCTCTGAAAACAGGTGTTGCTGAAATAGCGAAGATCCACAAAGGTGACTTCCGCATGACTGCAAACCAAAACCTAATTGTTGCGGGTGTGTCGACGAGTCAAAAGGCCAAGATTGAAAAACTGGCGCGTCAATATGGCTTGATGGATGATGCTGTTTCAGAGCAACGTAAAAACTCAATGGCGTGTGTGGCTTTCCCAACATGTCCTTTAGCAATGGCAGAAGCTGAGCGCTTTCTTCCTGAGTTTGTAACGGATGTTGAAGACATTCTGAAAAAACATGGATTACCAGAAGAAGATAACATCATCCTTCGAATCACAGGTTGTCCAAACGGTTGTGGTCGTGCAATGTTGGCTGAACTTGGTTTAGTGGGTAAGGCTCCGGGGCGTTACAACATGCACCTAGGTGGCAACAAGGCCGGAACTCGTATCCCTAAGATGTATAAAGAGAACATCACATCAGCTCAGATCTTAGAAGAGATTGATGCGCTGGTGGGACGTTGGGCTACAGAACGCAACGACAAAGAAGGGTTCGGTGATTTTACAATCCGAACTGGCATCATCGAAGAGGTGATCATTTCCAAGAGGGATCTGCATGCATAATTCTGTCGCTTCAAAATTGAAGTTAGCAGAGCTACTCGCATTGACTAAGACGGAGCAAATACTTCGTCTTGGACAAATCAACGCAGAGTTAGAGCAGCTAACCGCATTAGAAAGAGTTAAGTGGGCTTTAGATAATTTAGAAGGGACACATGTTGTGTCTTCTAGTTTCGGAATCCAAGCAGCATTGATGTTGCACCTAGTGACCCAAGCAAAACCAGATATTCCGGTTATTTTGACTGACACAGGGTATCTATTTCCGGAGACCTATCGCTTTATTGATGAGTTAAGTCAGAAGTTGACTCTAAACCTTCAAGTCTTTCGCGCCCAACAGAGCCCTAATTGGCAAGAAGCGCAATATGGAAAACTTTGGGATCAAGGTATAGAAGGGATAGAGAAGTACAACAAGCTTAATAAAGTTGAACCGATGAGAAGAGCGTTGGATGAGCTCGAGGCTGGGACATGGTTTTCCGGTTTAAGAAGAGAGCAATCTCAATCGCGTGCAAATTTGCCAATCTTATCTATCCAAAATGGTGTGTTTAAATTTTTGCCGGTAATCGATTGGACGAATAAAGATGTTCACTATTACCTAGAAGAGCATGGTCTCGGTTATCACCCGCTTCGAGAGCAGGGTTACCTTTCTGTTGGAGATACACATACAACTAAGAAGTGGGAACCGGGTATGACTGAAGAGGAAACTCGTTTTAATGGGTTGAAACGCGAATGTGGTCTCCATGAAGATGATGGAGAGCAATATGGTTCTGGGATTTAGACTCGTTGCCATTTAAAAAGCTGCCATGAGGCAGCTTTTTTGTTTTCTAGGATGAAAATTAGATCAATTGTGGATAAGTCTGTGGTTATTTTGTAAGTACTCTGTAGTTAAACTTGCACAAATAAGGCTTTGAGTGTTTATTCGCCATGTAATCGTTATTTTTGCATCTTTCTTTAATAAACACTTGCCAATGTGATGAACATCTCTATAATGCCGCCTCACTGACACGGCAGATGCCACAAGGCTTCAGCGCAGAATGTTAGTAAGGCAACTAGCTTTAAGCGATAATTCGCTCCTACTTTTAGAAAGTAGAAATTAATTTTCAAAAGTGTTTGACACTGAGAA
>NZ_JBFRSX010000079.1:0-8613 GCF_041473835.1 Vibrio sp. 10N.222.55.A1
ATAATGCTCAGGTTGGTGAAACCTACGCCATGATTAAAGCGTTGAATAAGCTCACAGGGTTAGGTATGCCTAAAACGATAGAAATAGCCTAATAATCACCCATACTGGCCGTTTCTATCTGAGATCCAATTAGGAAACAAAGCCTATGCTTCCTATCAATCTGTTAAACGTACTACAGGTTGTAGAAATTTGAATATGCACAGTGGACTTAATCATTTCTATTCTCCTCAAGTCGATTTTTTGTACAGCAGTGACTAATATTGATTAGTTTAGTGATGCTGAGTCATTGAAATGAAAATTATTTTGTTTTTCCTATTTCATTATTTAGTCATATTTTTAGTCAGATAACTAATATAACTGGTGATGTAATCAGAATGGCAATTGTATAGATATTTTGCATAGTAGTTTTTGGTGTTATCTCTATAAAAGTGCCATCTTGATATTAAATGCATAATATATATAGTGTTTATATCACATCGTTATTTGATGTGGTGTTCTGCATTTTGGTACTTTAGTACCGCCCTTTTAAGCCAATTTAGTGTTCCAAAATAAATTCTATTTATATTGGCTAAGTTTATGTGGGAATTTATTCCCACTTTTTTTCTTTTTTACAGATGAGAAAATGCTCAATATAACCTTCTAAATCGATGAAATGCTTCCACCAGATATGTGTGTTTGGTCTAGTTAGTATTTACTTAAGTACGCAATGAAATGATTGTTATGTGACATCCGTTCAAATTGATTTGCCTTTTTAGTTGGTCAGACGAAATGACTATTTATCCTGTTTAATTAGCTTTATTGCTAGTGTTATGGTTTTTGACGATACTCCTTCTAATCTATTGAAATTTATAAGCATTACGCGTAGAATTTATTTAACCAAATCGTTTTTTAAGCCTTATCAGCTTAGTTATCACCGCAACTATATATACCTGTAGGTTGTGGAGAATCCAAATGCACTTAGTTTGCAAATTTATATCTAGTTCGTCTCTCAGTACGAACGACCTTCAATATGTCTTAACACCGGATGAGTGTATCGGGCTATTTTCGCGTGCGCGCACCCCTAAAAACATCTTGGCTCAGTTACCAAGCACTCTGGTTCAGCAGATTACTGCGTCGGCTAAAAAAAATGTCCACAGCCTGCTCAATGCTATTCGAGTAGAACTTGTAAAAGCGAACTGGGTTTGTCTTTCATCCAATGTGAGATGTAGTCCACTAACGAGTAAGCAACTAGCAAGCTTCCCTCGGCTGAAGTTACATGTCGACAGGGTAAGTAAGGGCACTGGAGAGCGTGTTCACAAAGCCAACTACCAGCAAGTTGTCGATGATGTACCTTTGGCACGTCACTACAGCTTCTCGCCGGTTGAACCTTCCCCAGAACATAAAATCGTTGTCGAGTTTGCAGGGCAGTGGTCGAGTAATGCTGGCTGTCTGATGTTAGGAACTACCGATACTCAAAAAGAAAAAGTGACGGTAGGTAAGCCAGATCGAGAAAATAAACACCGAAGCCTCGCGACATTTAAAGATCTTGAAGTAGAGGGGAAAACGCTCTATATCAAAATTCCTTGTTCTGACCAGCCTCAGCCGATTTTGCTTAAATTAACCGAAGACCTGCAACCCGTTGATAAAGTGACTCAGATGGATGAGTGGGATAACGTGTTGGTGCCGGTGGTTCCTGTTCATAAAGGTGATTCAGGGTATGTATCGATTGATCGTGGTTACGTTTATGTCGTTTGGCAATTAGAAGTTTGGAGAGAAATCCAAATTCAAAACGACGGACGCTTTTCTGATATCGATCTATCGCTCTATCAAAGCACTAAGTCCTCGCCTCAAAGATCGGTCGATATCAGCTTATATGATGAAGACTCCGAAGCATTTCTGTCAGGGGAAGCGTTTCAGTTGTACCAAGACGGTAAAAAAGTCTACGAGGGTGTGTTGAACGAATATGCTTGTGCCCGTGTTTTTGGTCTTACTGCAGAAGAAGTTGAGGTAGTGGTTGCTGATTGGCCTAACGAAGGCGAAACATATACAGAATTACTTCAAACCGAATTGAGTCCATTTAAGGCTGGAAGTAAAACAAAGAGAGAGCCACTTGGTGTTCCTTTGCCTCATATTTGGCTTCCATACAAAATAAACGGTAGCGTACAAAGTGATGTTGCTCTTTATTATTCTCGGGCTCAGCTCAATTTTCAGCAACTCAATGAGTTAAAGAGCGGGAATAATGAAAAAGCGGTTAAAGTAGACCTCAGCGATTATTCTTCTGCTCATAACTTTGATGCGAGCTCCGAACCTGTGATTTCGCTGCCGAATCTAGATACTCAAGCGCCAAGCAAATCAGATTACAATGTCGTTAGTCAAAAAGAGCAAGGTGTTGCTGCCGCTGTTGTTAACTCCCCAACTGAAGGCATCGTAATTACCTATAAAAGTAACCCCCAATGCGATCAACCAGATGATTATTTCCAATTGACGTGTGTTGATGAAACATGGAGCCAAAAGATTTTTTTGCGTGAGGCCGAGTTTGTGGATCAGTCTTGTAAAGAAATTGTGTTTAGTGGTTGGCTACCAGAAGTCAAACGGGTCAATCTAACCCGTCATTGTCGATCTCATAACTCAGATAAAACGGTATTAATGTCAGTAATTTATCAAGACATTGAACTCACGGAACTATTATAAAATGAAACTAACAACGTTAAGTATCACGCTTCTTTCGACAGTTATGTTATTAACAGGCTGTGGTGACGAAAGTAATCAAGCTTCGAATGTTGCAACAACACAATCTGTAGAAAAAGAACCTGCTCCGAAGGCTTGTTACGATGTTGGTGAAACAACGTCATTCGAACGCAAAGATGTAACAGGACCACGCTGCCAATGGCAAAGTGAGCACAACTTTATTGTTTACTCTGAAGATCTGTCAAAGCCTGAATACCCAGGTACACTTCCCGTAAAACCAGGCTATGCTGTTCGCAGAGCAAAAGAGTGGCCCCGTGAAGACTTGTCTGATGCGAGCTCTTATGACAAACCTCGAATTCAGTTTTGGTGGAATAATGTCAGCTCTCGAGACCCTCTCGTAAATGATTACGAAAATGGCTATAAGATTTGGAGCGTGAAAATTGATGGGACAGATTTACGTTTAGTTACGGATGATATGCCAAGTATGGCGTCACCTCAGACCTTTGTGACGAGCCGTTCTCCCAATAATCGTTATGTGGCATACGCATACAGTTATGGCGAGCCTCTGATAAAAGCGATCTTTGACTTAAAAACGCAACAGACCATTCAGTTGGGCAGTGCGCGCACCAAGCCATATTTGGTTTGGGCGGATGATTCTAGCTACATCTACTTCTCAGACGGTTTTAAGCGCTTTAAATACACGCTCGCGACAGGAGTCAAAGAAGAAGTAGATGTCGACATTTCAGAATCTACGGTCATTGTTGACGGTAAGCTCATTTATGTGGGTGATTTGGGTGTGGTGGTTTTCGATGCCAAGACTTTAAAAATGCTATATAAAATTTTCCCTGAGGACGAATTTAAACCAGAAAAAACGATTAAGGAACGTGTTTATGTACAAACTGCTATCAGCCCTAATGGAAAATACGTGTGGGCAGTAAACTCGTACCGCAAAGTGTTGATCAACGTTGAGGAAAAAACGTGGCTTGCGTTCTCTGACGAAGGAGAGGAAAAGAACGTTTATGCGAAAGTTGTAAATATCAGTAACAACGGTAATGAAACACAGAGAGGAGCAGCAAAAATAACCATAAGACGTTATGGGGCAGATTACCGTTATGAAATGAATGGAAATGGCGCTCAGTCATGGGGAGTAGTTCAATCGGGTCGAATTGCAAAAACACCTGTTCTTTATAATGCCGATGTCAATGGTGGGCGTTTTCTGGAGGTAGAAAACGATGAGTAACGACTTTAAGCATTTACCGACAGACATCTATTTGTTCGGTGTTGAGTATCCTACCGTTGATGGTAAAAAAGGCTCTGAGTATGTTGATGTAAATTCGGGCGATAACTTGGCTGTGATTGAGTCGTTAAAAAATATCCGTCCTATGTCTCGGCTTCCCATTGCTAAAAATTTAGGTGAGGAAAGCGCTGCTCTTTGGGCGACAGACGATTTAGGCCGTTTACATGTACTGGGCGATTCTGTTCAGAAAAACCCAAAAACCAACGTCAATCAGGTTTTGGCACTGCGTTCGCCAGTACATGAGTTAGCGCAGAAGACGTACAAGCTGTCTTTTCCTGAGTGGTCAATGCTTACAGAGTTGGCGATTGGTGCGCAGAGTAAGGCTCGGCCAATCAAAAAGGCGTGCGCAGATCTTGCCTCTATCTTAGGAAGTCTAAAAGCGTATGGTGGTGAGCAAACGCTAAACTCGCTAGAAAAAAAAGTGGAATACGCTGTCACAGAAGTAAAGCGTTCACAACTTGCGCCTAAATATGAAGCGGGCACTCAAGCACTAACTGATGAGCAAGTTACATATAACAAATGGTATGACTCTGTTCCTGAAGATAAGCCAATTCGTGGTTTTATCGTGCCAACTTTTTCATTTCTCGCTGTAGCGTTTTCAACACAAGAGTATGCTGATGCAATTGTTAAAGTTACTCGTTTTGATGAGGAGAGCGGACAGCACCTCAACCTGCAAGATGAAAAAATCATAACGCAGGCTAAACTTGATAAAATCAATGGTTCGAATCGCCCAATAGCGTTGTTTCCTCTAGCGTCGGAGGTTTTTACCGATGGTATGTACACCATTGAAGTGGTTTTCGACCGAGAGTTGGCAGGTAAAATACCTGAATTTTCCCAGAATGCCACCAATGTAACCAAAGAGTATGATGAGTTTGGTGAAGCTACTAGAGTCAGCTACGAGCTACGAGAATACATTACGCTTAGTCAAACGACACCGTTTGGTAAGATCGCGGTTGTTGCGGGCGACATGATCTCACTTGAAGAGTCTTTGATATACCAATTTCCTACGCAGTTTAAAGCCCTACAAGCTTTCCGAATGGGAGAGCTTGAAAACCTAGAGAATAGCGGAACGACTGCCAGTATGAGTGCTGCACTTTGGGAGGTTGGTACAAAAGTTACGCCAAGTTTGGTTAATGCTGGCATTAATATTCATCAAAATCCCTCAAGTAAACACGACGTGATTGGAAGTTTAGCAAACACGTTTTGGGGGCAAGTAGACAAAGGCGCGTTACCTCCAGCCATGATTTCGGCATTGGAGTTTTCATTTGGGGTATCGGCGACTGCAGCAGCTTACCAAACTCTTCAAGATTTACGCCAAGCAGCATCGGAATCTGAGCGTGCAGCTCAAGTGGGCTTAAAAGCGCTCCTCAAAGAGAAAGGATTTGATAAAAGTAAGTTCTTTACCAAGGTTATTGAACCTGCGAGAAATGGTAGTGCCCACGTTGTGGCGGGGAGTGCTGCAAGAACTTGGTTGACAGGTAACGGCAGTATCAAAAGCTTTTTGTCGCCCTTTGCTGGTGCAGGGCTCAATGCAATCAACACCTTCTATGAGATAAAAGAGATCACTGACAAAAGCGAGCAATTACGCTTAGCAGAAGAGAAAGCTAAACTCAGGAAAAGTTATTTTGAGCAGGTATCACGCGATTATCTGAACTGGGTACCAGTCTGGAAAGAAAGTCTGAAGAGTGGGGAATTACTACTTAAGCAAATCATAGATAAGTTAGGCGACAATGTAACGTTTACTGACGTCATTCCTAATGACGTTGCTGAAGACAGTGCAATGTTTGTTAAAGACCATAAAGGTGCTGGTTTACGCTTGGTTTTTCCTTTTGATAACAACCAGGTTCAAGCCCCGCACTTGTCATATTTGGCTGCTGTCGATAAAGAATTATCTAAGATTCCAAATGCCGTTGTTGAAATCGAAGGGCATGCCTGTCAAAACGGTGATTCAGAATATAATCAAAACCTTTCGCAACAGCGAGCGCAGCATGTTGCTGAGTTCTTTTCTTCAGTCAGTGATATTCGATTTTTTGGTGAACGTCGACCGATAGTCGAGGTACCAAACAACGAAATCAAACGCGAAAACGCGCAACTTAATATTAACCGACGTGTTGAAGTTCGAATCTACCTACAAGAGTTTGCGGCGAGAATTCCACCGAGTCGACTCGGCTTTAAGGCTATGGAGCAAGCGCGTTTGGCTCAGTTAAATGCGAACTTGGGAGAAGAAGCAATTGCAAAAGAGCTCAAGCTAGCTATCTTCGAGATGATCGTTGGCATGGCTTGCTATGTTCCGATAATAGGACACGCAGCAAGAGGCTTTTTCGTTGTCAAAGAAGGCGGGAAAATGCTGATGAGTGGCGCTCAGTTGCTAGACTCTATGCTCTTCGATTATTACTTGTCTTCTTACAACGAGGTTAGAAAAAGCGTATCTGCAATTGAACAACTTAGCCATGAAACCACAGAAATTATTGATTCATTGGCTGAGATTAATACCCAATTGACAGAGATGTATTTTACGTCTTCAGATGCGTTAGTTGAGCACTTAGGAAAAGCTACAGGTGCAAAGGAGCTGATTAAGCGCTATCAACGTCGTGCACTTGCTATTAATGGTTTGGTGCTTTTGATTCAAAGAGCTTGTTCTGAGGGCGAACAAGAGTTCACAGAACAGTGGCGAACATTAGCCATCGATGAATACATTCAGCGATATATCGAAACCGATGGCTGGATATTAAACACAGAGTTAAAAGAAAACTTGTGTAACTTGTGGCTCCAAGAACTCATGCGTCGTGAGGGACACAAGCAATTAATCGAAAGTTACGGTGAAGAAATCGCTGAACAAGTCATTACTCGTAACAAAGCCAACTATATTGCTCCAAAAAGGAAAGATGTTTCTGGGGCGTTTAATGTCGCGTTTCCAGTGCAAGACAAGCTCTATAATCGCGATCAACAACGAGGCTTAGTTGAGTTTGCGACTCAGTTTAATGTTGAGTCTAAAAGATTATCAGAAGAGGACCTAGGGTTCGTTAGGTTATTAGTCTCTGAGCCTCATGACAACTCTAAATGGGTCACCTTTGATGAGTGGGAGAAGGCACGATTAAAAGCAAATAAAAAGGTGCGATTATCGCCTTTCCACCGTTTGAAGTGGCAAATGGTGTTAGGCAAACAAAGTCTAAAACAGATGACGTCAAATGTGTTTCAGTGTGAGATGTCTTATCAGCGCACTGACGGTTTACTTAATACCAGTGGACCTAAGTTTAATTTGATGTTCAAGCCGATGAAACACGAGGAATTTAGTGTAGACCCCAAAGGCGAGTTGGCCGAATTTTTTGAGGCGGAAAAAGTAGGCAGCAAAGTCCTTATTGGTTGTGAGTTTGAGCCGTATTTTTACTTTGGTGATGATGTCTTCTCTGGAGTGAAGCCTTTGATCGCCAAGCATGATTTAGTTGATTATAGTGGCTATTTATCGAAAGTTGCTCTCGGTCCGATTTTTGGGCAAGTGATAAAAATTGACTCCCAACAAGATGTACTCAAAGAATATGTAAACAGCGGTGGCTTCAAAAATATGACCTATGAGTTCACTCTATCTGGAAGCAACTATAAGCTACCAGTACGAGTGGACAAGACAGTCGGACGATTTATTACGTCACCTAGACAGATTCCTGTAGGGGTCGATACAAACCATAACTATACACTCTCTGCTAAATCGGGCTTTATAGCGAACGGAAATCGTGTGTCAGAGAAAGACTTGTTAACGCTGGATTTTGTCTTACATAGTAAAGTTCATAAAGGCCCGACAAAGCCTGTTATCGATGACATTAAGCACAGTGCGATTGCGGTCAACTACGGAAATAAACGACAGTTTATGAACGAGGACAGTATGTTCACTACTGCAGATGAGATCAAAGGCTTTGATTGGACTTTGAATAAGTCATTCGCTATGGAAGTTATGCTCATTGGTGGGAAGCACAGAAAAGAGTCGTATCAGGGGCAAAATCTCGAATGGCAGAGTGTTCCGGTTTCACTAAAGCTCTCGACCACTTTTGATAACGAAGCCGTATTCGGCTCTGAAACTACCTCTGGTCCTGAGTATCTAAGTAACCTTACTTATATTGGGATACTAAAGAAGGACGGGTCTAAATGGATGCTAGATGACAGCGATGTGATTAACAAAAATATAGACGCAGATTTTGTCTCTGAGGCTCTATCCAACATAGACATGGATGAAGATTTCGGTGGTAAGGTCGTCTACGCGTCTCGATTCGAGTTCGCATTTAAAGCGCTGAACGGTCAAGAAATCAAGGGGCTTCGACCATTTGGACCCGTTGTTTCGACATCTGGTCGATTCCAAGAAGCAGTTCTAAAGGTGTCCTCTCTAGCACAACGCAATACAGCGGAAAAGACGCCGTTCAAACTTGGAAGCTTTGATATGTCGTTGGGCAGGCAGTACAAAAATGTAGATGAATTATCTTATTTTTCTGATTGTGAAGACCCAAGCTATAAAGTTGACAAAGATATGTACATCAACTGGGCAAAACTGATACCAGCAGAGCGTACAGAGCGTCTGGTAACCTGGATTAGAGACCCATACTTAGCAACTATCATTGAAGCGTCCATTCTCAAGAAATAAAAAAACCGCCTCGTGGAGTATA
>NZ_JBFRSX010000080.1:0-1491 GCF_041473835.1 Vibrio sp. 10N.222.55.A1
GTGTTCATGGCACGCTTACTAACATCTGGCTTCTTCTGGCTGATCGTAATGGTGACAACGTTCGCGCTGATCGCTTCATGCTTCAAATCTACACGTAGCCTTGAGCACAGCGGCGCGTCTAAAGTAGGTTCAGCGTTCATCTACATCCTAGTTGCAACTATCGGTATGCAAATGGATGTGACAGCTATATTAGACAACCCAGGTTACTTCTTCATTGGTATTACATGGTTAACTATCCATGCCCTTCTAATGATTGTGATGGCGAAGCTAATTCGTGCACCATTGTTCTTTATGGCTGTAGGTAGCCAAGCTAACGTAGGCGGCGCTGCATCGGCACCTATCGTCGCGGCTGCATTCCACCCAGCATTGGCACCAGTAGGTATCCTAATGGCGGTATTGGGTTATGCTCTCGGTACATACGGCGCTTACATCTGTGGTCTCATCATGCAAGTTGCTGCTGGTTAATAGAATCGCTTAATCCAATAACACCAAAGGCTGAACGATGATCGTTCAGCCTTTTTCGTTTCTAAAACTGTATTTCAAATAACGGCTTAATCGAACAAAGATGTCAGTTTATTTTCCACCACAGGGCTGATATTAAAGCTCAACATAAAATCTGGACGCGTTTTTTCGTCTTTCTCAAGGTAATAGTTCGCTTCAATGCCAAACTTCCAAGGGCGTCCATTCAGAACCGTTGTTTTACTAACACTGATGTTTAACGGAATTTCCGCCAGATCCTTATTCCAGTCGTACGAGAATGTTGGTGCAGAGCCCACCGTCCAACCGCCTCCTAAGATCTCCACCCAAAACACTTGTGTCGACGTCCTGTTGATTCGAGTATCAGAATGGTCGGCTCCGTCTCCAGAAACACCATACAAGTGATTTGGGAACATACCGACAACTCGCTCGCTACTCGCTTTCCCGACCATAAACTCTGGTCCGACAGCAAATTGATCCGCTGTTAAGTCACTGCTGCCCGTTGGCAACGAAGCAAAGATACCGAACGCGACAATAGTACCGCCCTCCATTTTAGGCGCATAAGCTAAATCAAATGAGATGTCTGTAAAGCCTGACTGCTCCGTGTGTTGCGAGCTTGCTGGTGCGTCCACATGGAAATCGTTCTGTACATAAGAGATGGCCGGGCGGAAGATCACTTTGTCGCCGTTATCCATGGGAAACGGCAGTGTCGGCTGTAATACTGTAGCGAAACTGTCCCCTCCACCATCGTAACCACCTGAATACTGGAGCTTTAAATTAAGGCTAGCGTAAGCTGTGTTTGGGTTTGCAAGTTCCTTTGCTGCCTGTTCTGCTGCTTGATCGCTTTCAGATGGCTTTGTTTCCTAATTGGATCTCAGATAGAAACGGCCAGTATGGGTGATTATTAGGCTATTTCTATCGTTTTAGGCATACCTAACCCTGTGAGCTTATTCAACGCTTTAATCATGGCGTAGGTTTCACCAACCTGAGCATTATCATAGACAGGATCTTAAG